>CBDTVC010000118.1:0-7680 GCA_965363925.1 uncultured bacterium
AATCTGCGTATTGGGTTCACGTACAAAGGCCGCAGTCTCCGGACTAAATGCTTTGCTGTTTGTAAGCAGCTGACAGTGCACTTCGAGGCCGATCACAGCCTCATAGTTTGTCTGCATGACGAGAGGGGTACCGTCAGTCAAATCTACGGATGATTTCTTCAGTGTGATTTGACGTTTTGGGACGCTTAATAATGTCGAGGATCAGCCCCATTTCATTGATAAGAAACGTGGTTCGTTTGACGCCCATTGACTTCCGGCCATACATATTTTTCTCGCCGTACGTACCGTACTTGTGATGGATCGAAAGGTCTTCATCCGACACGAGCGTAAACGGCAGCTCGTATTTGCTGACAAATTTCTCGTGCGAGGCTTTCGAATCTTTGGAGACGCCCACGATGGTAATTCCGTGTTCTTTCAGGTCCACAAAATTATCACGAAGATTGCAGGCTTGTTTAGTACAACCCGGCGTGTCGTCTTTCGGATAAAAATACAGCGCAACCTTCTTGTCTTTAAAGTCGGAAAGCTTCACTTTTTTGCCGTCTTTGTCTACGCCTGAAAAGGAAGGTGCTTTAGTTCCGATTTTCGGCATTGGGTATACATCCGCCATGTGTTCTTGAGCCTTTGGTTCTTGAGCCTATGGTTCTTGTGTTCTTGAGCCTATGCCGTTCCATCGATCGAGTGTCGTTGGGAATATTGCTACGGGGTAACGCGAGTGGCCGGTCAATGTTTTCCTGATCCTAGTAGCTCAACAACGAACGAAGCGATTCTTCAAGCCGGGAGTTCGCTGAAAATATCTCGCTTTCCAGGTTTGCCGAAAACGGAACCGGCGTGTCGGCAGCACCGACTCGCATCGGCGGTGCATCAAGGTGCTCGAACGCGTGTTGCGCAACGTAGGAGGCAACTTCCCCACTAAAGCCACCCGTAAGGTTTGCTTCGTGTAGTACCAACAGGCGACCAGTTTTCCGGACTGACGAAAGGACCGCTTCTTTATCCCACGGAATGATTGATCGCAGGTCAACGACCTCGACCGATATCCCATCAGATTCCACTTGCGCGGCACATTGCATGGCCCATAGAACCCCAACGCCCCATGTCACGATCGTCGCGGATTCACCCTTGCGCGCAATTCGCGCTTTACCGATCTCTATCGTATACGGGTCGTCGGGTACGTCGCCTTTTAGCGTGCGGTAAAGATACTTGTGCTCAAAAAACAACACAGGGTTCGGATCCTGAACGGCTGCCATGAGCATTCCCTTCGCATCATGGGGCGTGGCCGGAATCAAAATCTTCAAACCTGGGACGTGTGCAAACCACGCCTCAATCGACTGCGAATGAAACGGCCCAGCGCCCATTCCTCCACCGTAAGGTGCACGAATCGTAACGTTAAGGGGAGAGCCCCAGCGATAATGCGTTGCCGAGAGGTTGTTGACGATCTGGTTGAAGCCACAGCTTATGAAGTCAGCATATTGCATCTCGACGATGGGAACGAGATCTGATAGAGCGAGCCCCATGGCCGCGCCAATAATTCCACTTTCGATAATCGGCGTATTCCGGACGCGCGTTGCACCAAACTGCTCTCGGAAACCAGCGGTAACTTTGAAAACACCACCGTATTCCGCGATGTCCTGCCCCATAATCAGCACTCGATCATCCGCCTCCATAGACTGTCGCAAACCGTCTGTCACGGCATCGATAAAACGCTTGTTAGTGACTGCGGCGCCCGGTTTGACAACAGCGGCGTTGGACGAAGCAAAAACGTCTGCGCGCTCCAACTCGATCGAACTGGAGACAACCGGCTGCGCGAGGGCGAACTCTGCAGCTTCGGTTACTTCCCTTTCAAGCTCAGCTCTAATCGGCTCATAATCATCCGAAGTCAGGCCAAATTGCTCGCTGAGATATTGTTCATATCGTATAATCGGATCATAACGAGCCCAGTCTTCGATCAGGCTTGGCGGTACGTACTTGGTACCGGAAGCTTCTTCATGCCCGCGCATCCGGAAGGTCTTCATTTCGAGCAGCGTGGGCCCTCCACCCGCTCGAGCTTTGCGAGCAGCATCACCTACGGCGCGCAAGACTGCGTTTAGATCGTTACCATCAACCGTAACACCGCGCATTCCGTATCCGGAGGCGGCATCTGCAATATCATCGACAAGCATGGCCTCGCCGGTTGGTGTGCTGAGTCCATACCCGTTGTGCTCCACGATAAACAAGACCGGCAACCTCCAAACAGCCGCCAGATTCAACGCCTCATGAAAATCGCCTTCGCGGGACGCACCGTCTCCAACAAATACCGCTGAGACACTTCGTTCTCCTTTGAACTGTGCTCCCTGACCAAGGCCACAGGCAACAGGCATCATTGCGGCAAGGTGCGAGATCATCCCAATGATCCGCTTCTCCGGCAATCCAAAATGAAAGGTCCGGTCACGACCGTTTGTGTAGCCGCCGTCTTTACCCATAAGCTGACAGAAGAGGCTCGTCAGCGGTACATCACGCGTCGTCCAGATGCCGAGATTTCGGTGGAGCGGCAGGATGTAATCTTCATCTTTGAGGGCGAGTGCGGTGCCGACAGAGATAGCTTCCTGGCCGAATCCGCTGAACCATTTGGAGATGCGACCTTGCCGAATGAGGAGCAGCATCTTCTCCTCGATTACGCGAGGGAACAGCAATGCGCGGTAGTTGGCAACTACACTGTTGTCGACGCCGACGTGAGCTTGCATCTGGATAGAGATAGAGCGATTGCGATGGTGGGGTTCGATTCAGGCAAGGCGTAAGGGAAGCGATTGCCAACCGAGCACGCGCCAAAGTTACGACTGCTACAACTTTGCTCAAACCTCGATGCCTTCATGGGCGTTGCACTTAATGTCCTTCGCCCTTTAAAGCAGTCCGGATCGTGCGCAGTAGGATCTTGAAATCCATACGCAGACTCATGTTCTCGATGTAGAAGAAGTCATACTTAACCTTTTGCTGGACATCAGAAAGCGTTTGGTCATAGCGCCACTTCACCTGAGCCCAACCCGTAATCCCCGGTTTTACCCGATGTCGTCTTCGATAAAGCGGTATTTGAGCTGCCAACGTCTCAACAAAAAACGGTCGCTCGGGACGCGGTCCCACAAGGCTCATGTCGCCTTTTAATACATTCCAGAATTGCGGCACTTCGTCAATACGCGTGGAGCGCAGCCTTCGGCCAATCGATGTATAACGCGGATCGTTTTCAGTCGCCCAGACTGGGCCAGTATCCGCTTCTGCATTTATCCGCATAGTGCGAAACTTGTACATCGTGAATTCGCGGTCTTGCTGCCCGACACGCCGTTGCCGATAAATTGCACCTCCGTTTGAATTGAGCCGGATCAATAAGCCGATAGCAATCCATAGAGGCATTCCCAGTATCAGAATTAATGCGGCAACCAAAATATCAAAAAGACGCTTTGTACTCTGCTCCCAGGCTGGCATTGGGAGTGGTAATACTTCAATCAGCGGAAGGCCGTACATGTGTTCGGTCCGTGCCATCCCGCCGATAACCGAATAAAAATCAGGTACGAGTTTCAGCGTAACAGATTGGCCATCACAAACTCGCAGGACCTCCATCAATTCATCGTGATCGTTTGACCCGAGTGCGATCAAGACATCCTGAATACCGAGTTGATCGATCATTGCCGGCAGGGCATCTACTCCGGCAGCCCACACTCGGTCTGAGCCCTCGCCGTTCCGCTTTGTATCGGGCAATACCACGACTGGGCTCGTTTCTAGCAGTTCCGGTACATCGAAACGTGGGCTTTCACTGTAGGCTATTGGCGGCAACGATTGAATACGCTCCTCGTCTGGCCTGTCCAGTCGGATTGCTCCGACGACATTAAGCCCAGCCTCCGGGTAGCGTGCAACCTCGTTGTGCAGCACCTCAACAAGATCTGACCATCCGACAATCAAAGCTTTGTGCGTGCCGTGGCCACGTAGCAATAGTGACTTTTGAATTGATCGAACAATCATTCTACCGGTAGCCGTTGCGACAAACACAAGGAACCAATAGAAGATGATGATCGAACGCGTCGCACCTTCCGTAAGCTCGTCGATATACTTTGCAAAGACAATCAACAACATCCCGACTGTGATCACCTTCAACAGTGAGACTATTTCGTCAAATCGGGAATCAGCGTATCTCGGGCGATACAAACCGAAGAAAAAGAATAGTAGGATCCAGAAGACTGTAACGACTAGCCCCGGCACAAGAACTTGAAGCGGCACAATGTCAGGATGGCCAAAAAGCTCCGCACGGAATCGGGCCGCATACTGGAGCCAGTACGCAACATTTACGGCAAGCGCGTCCATAAGGATCAACGCAATGAATTCAGTCCTGCGACTCACAGAGATTCTTAACTAGGCGAATGACTTCTATTCCGTATTTTTCGTCTCGTCCCTACCACGTTACGCAAACGGCCAGTCCTGATCTGGCTGTAATCATGGGTCATGCCTGTTCGGTATCAGGACGGTCCATCAGGTTGAGCAAGACGCGGACCTGGCAACAAATAGCCCCCTATCGCCTCATCAGTCTTTCGGATATGATAAACAATCGTTTCCAACCGTGGCGAATCGAAAGAGATGGCCAGCCGTTCCGACTAAAATACGGTTCGGTTTCCAGGCATATTGTATCGGGAAGCGTATTAGTATGGCTCCTATGTATGCTTGGCTCTCCGCTTACGAATGCCCAAGATGGCCAAATCGTTCCAACCGAGGACCCTGTCTATGCGCAAATCGAACGATTACAGCGCCGCGGTCTGCTATTAAGCCTTGACCCGGCCACATTGCCGTATCGATCAGATCAGATAGCGGATGCTGTCGAACGTGAATCCAGCCGGATGTCAGGATCGAATAACTGGGCACTTAGCTACATCCGAAACCGCGTAACGACGCGTGACAATCCTATCAAACGACGCGGCGTCAAACGTAAGCACGGAGAATCAAGATCTGCCCAGCAGCCGATTCTTTCCGCCGAACTCGGTGGCGCCATCCGAATCGTAAACACAAAGAGACTGGATGTACTTCGGCCGTTGGAGAATAAGGTCAGGCCCTACCAGCTTGGTACCTTCGGTTTTGGGATCGTGGCTGGACATTGGGTTGCGCGAATTGGAGTCCGGCACGACGGGTACTACGACCGCGACCCCGATGCACTTGATTCAGTAAACCGACTAGCGATTCGAAGCCAGGATGCTTACGTGGGCTATCGAAGTCGTTATGCAGATATAACGGCGGGCCGATTAGCAAACCACTGGGCACCGCGCTCCGATGCTGCATTGTTCGTTAGCGACAACCCGCACCCTTACGACGCGTTACGAATTCGCATCGGAACCGAGCGTTACTACCTCGAGTCGATTGTAGGGGAACTGGACAGCTCGACGGATGACGGAAGATTTACCGGCCGCGTCGGTGACGGTCGGGACGCAACGAGTCGGCGGCGTTTCCTCTCTGCGCACAAGTTTGTCTGGCGCCCATCGCATTCATTTATGATGGCCATTCAGGAAGCGGTTGTCTACTCAGGGCGCTCGAGTGGTTTGTCCCTGAAATATATCAACCCCGTTACGGCCCTCGTCTTTGAGGTGGACAACACTCCAAAGAACGATGAAAACAACGGGATGATTGGCGGATTGATCTGGTTCCAGGTTGCCAGCACGACGTTCAGTGGACAACTCTTCTTTGACGATCTTGACTTGAGGAGAGAAGGCGCAAGAATTGAACCTCCAGCTTTCTCATTGGCCGGTTCAATTGTTCACGCGCGTCGCAACTCGTCGGTCGATTTTGGATCTCGCCTTGAGGTTGTCACTGCGCGCAACTATTCAGCTCCGCAGCCAGAGGGCCGTTACATCTATTTGCTTCGCGGACTCGCGACCCAGTTCAGCGATTATGTGTTGAGCGAAACGTTCGCCAGTATCTACCTGGATGAATGGGTTGGCGGACTTACAGTCAGGCCTTCGTTGACTGTATTGCTGCAGGGCGAATTAGACATGCGCCTGCCCTATCCGACAAACGAAGTCGGTGCGCTTCTTACGGGGACTGTTGAACGGACGGTCATGCCATCATTAGACGTGACCTTTGCCCCGGATCCACATGGTTGGTTAAAAGCAAGGTTTGGCTACACGAGTGTGTCAAACTCAGATCATGTTGAAGGCGTGGACTCTGGTCAATTCGTCTTTTCGATTTCGACTGGCGTCCGGTTTAGCGTCAACAATCGGAAATAGCGGGGGCTGGCGCGTTTCTGCCCCGGGGCGCGTAGTCCCACTAACCCCGCTGAAAGCTAACCGACTGGGCAGACCTAATCTAAATGCAAGTTTATACTACAAACTTGCCTGACAGAAGTCTCAGCGGCGATATCGATCGTCGTCGCCCTAGCGTCCCTTGACCGTAGCGTCCCGAAATCGTCACGAGCTGTTCGGAGAAACCACGAGCCCAGGTCAAAGAAAGTCAAGAATACCAGAAACGGCAGAGCCCGACACCTCAGAGAGAAGTCGGGCTCTGCTACATTCATAAAGCCAACGTCTTACGGCTTGTCGATGGACGTCATCGCTGAGTGGCCGTCGCCTCCTGCATCCACGTAGCGCTCACCTGGAAACTGATTGACGTATGCATTTGCGACGGGCATACCCGTCCCTGCAGCATTTGGCGAAGACTCGTGGATAGCATAATCGCTGTTTGGAAGCGTGTCGTTATGTCGACGCGCTACAGCGGCAGCAACCAACATGCTCTCGTCCGCATTTCGTTTCAATTCCCGGATGTTGCTCTCGCACTTTAGTTCAAGCAGATCCATCAAGTGGTCAAATGCCGTTCGGTCTCGTTCAAAGGCCAAACCCCGCTGACCAGATCGCAACTGAGAATCCATTCGGGACAAAGAGCTGACCATGGCAAACAGGTATGAGGCGTTGTCGGCAACACGAGCCTGAACAGTCTGCCGGCCGACAATCTCTTCGCGATACCATTTGCTCGACATCTTGAAGTAATGCGACATCGTCTGCGTTAGCTTGGCAATCCGGTTTGCGTACAACTGGAGTGACGGATGAACACCATCAACAATTGGAGCAGCTGGACGCACGCCAAGGAAAAGTTGAGCAGCAAGCGGAACTGCGCGCTGCAGTAGCGTCAAATTTGTCCCGTTCTCCAACAAGCGATTCAGGTTGCTCGAAACGGTTTCGTCCGCGTCCCAACCGAGCGCTTCCTGGATACCAAGCATCTGCTCAGCAAGCGCCTTGCCGCCATATGCAAAAATGAACGACTGCATCACTTCGTTGGATCCTTCGACGATCCGGTGGATTCGATTGTCCCTCCACAGGCGCTCAAATTCGTTCTCGGTTACGTAGCCTTCGCCACCCATAATCTGCATGGCATCATCTATGACAAGCCACCCAAACTCCGAACAGAAATACTTGTTGATGGCCGTTTCAACCATGATATCTTTGTCGCCCCTGTCCAGCATACCGGTAACCATGTACAACACTGAGTCCATGGCATAACAGTAGGCTGACATGCGAGCGATGCGCTGCTGTACAAGTTCAAACTCGGCAAGCGGACGACCAAACTGATACCGCGTCTGGACCCATTTGATTGACTGATCCCGTGCGCGTTTTGCAGCACCGGTTACACCGGCAGAAAGGGTGCAACGACCGTAATTCAAACACGTTAGTGCAACCTTGAGTCCCT
>CBDTVC010000119.1:0-7669 GCA_965363925.1 uncultured bacterium
ATCGTCCATCTCGAGGTGCTCGAGCGCGGCGACCGTGATCGCCCGGAACGGTCCAAGATCTGTGTAGCGGACTCCCCAAACTATCCGCATCAAAAAGCAGGCAACACGATTGCCGATCAATGCCTGAGGCAACATCGCTCCTGGTTCGCGCTCTCCGAGTATTCGAGATCCGATAACGAAGTCCGCTTCACCGTTCAGAATCGGATTAACGATCAGCGGCAATTCGTCCGGATGATCTGAATAGTCGCCGTCGAGAAATACGATAACATCCGCCGAATAATCTCGCGCCGCCTGAATTCCTCGCAAACATGCAAAACCGTACCCGCGGTTTACCTCGTTGACGACGGTTGCTCCGGCTGCCTCTGCGTTGCGCACCGTCTTGTCGGTCGAGGCGTTGTTGACGACAACAACCGTGTCAACGATCTCGTCAGGCAAGTCGCCGATGACCAGCCCTATGCTGGTTGCTTCGTTGAAAGCAGGAATGACAACGACAACTTTCATTTGGCCGGCATTAAGATTATCGGACGTAGTTGAGTGTGTCAATGGCAGTTTGCTCAACCACCAACGGCAAGGAATAGCGACCAATGGCTCCGATAAATCCGATTTCCGTTTGCGAGCGATTATCCCATTCAACTCCGAACTCTGTCATCAACACCGAAACGTCTCGCAATCGTACGGGAACGCCTAGGGGTTGCTGGAGGCTGGACGAGACAAATGATCGATCAACGGAGAGGTTGACAACGAATTCCCATCCTTCAAGTACTCGTTTTCCGGTCGACGTGTTGTACGGCACTAGAACGCGACGGTAGTCATTAATCCGGGGGTCAAAGACATCGTACTCCGTAGAGAGTTGGTCCGGTCGCTCAATTCGGCCCAACAAGACTACAGACTTGACGATACCGCCAGCACGAAACTCGGTCGCACCCGATCGTACATCAGGCTTTGGAGGCATAAAGACACTGATGGATGTGGTTCTGTCGTCTGGACCGGAAACGGTAATTGTTGTCAGGGCGCCCGGCGTTGGACGTTGTGTGGTGTAGAAAAGGTGGGACTGATTACCGTCGGGCAATGCCACCAGGGAGTCGTTCCAGGAAATCGGGTCTTGACCCTGAACTCTACTTTTCAGCTGCAGTTCGTTGAGTACGGGTTGTACCGGAGCCAGATCTTGACGGACAATCTGCACCCGCACTAGCTGAGAATCGGAAGACGCGTCAAGCGTTCCGAACAACACGTGGGCAGGTTGGGGACCCTGTTCTGTAAAAGGTGAAAAGGCGCTATCACACCCGACGAACGCCAGGCAGACGACGATCATACTTGATAAAACCCCGGCCCAGGTACTTGAGTCGTTAGGAGACCCCCCGGGGCGATTTGTTTGATCGTTTACCGTCATTTGAATTCCACCTTGATACCAAGCGACGGGATAAACGGTAACTGGTCGACTCGTTCCAGCGTAACGTAATCAAGGTCAAACCAATTGCTGCGATCATACGCGTTGACAACACTGCCCTGAAACACAAGCCGGACACGACGGGACAGACTGACCGTTCGGTCGATCGAGACGTCGAGGCGGTGAAACGGGGGCAGCCTTCCCTTAAACGATTCTCCGAACAAAAGGCGAGTGGGACCCGCCTCGGCCGCGTACTCGACCTCCGGATCAATTGGGACTTCCTCGTAGTAGCCTCCCAGGCGTGTAAACGGAAGCCCGGACCCGTACTGCCAACCGGCGATAATCTTAAATCCTTTGATCACCGTGCCAGCAGAAATCCGAATCGTGTGCCGTCTGTCATGAGGCGGGCGAAACGTTTCTGCACCCGAAAAATACTCGATCGAACCCAAATCGTATGACACACTACCAAACCACTCCTCCCGTTGGATATTCATCCTGATATCGATCCCCTTCGCAATTGTCGTGGCGTCGATGAATTCAGTGCTCGTCGTGAGAATTTCGCCGAGCGTGGGGAACGCGACGTGCAAGGTTCTGCGATGGTAACCCTCAACGTCAAACACCATGTTTGTACCGAGAGGGCCCGACAGTCCGAGCAGCGCGTGGCGAGAACGAGGAACAGGCCGGTTTTCTGGTGACGGGGTCCACACGGTGAAGATGTCCGATGCAACACGGTCATCCGTTAGGCCCACAATTTCTTGATGGTAGATTCCCCATGCCGCGGAGGCACTATAACCCGCACTAATCGGAAGCGGCACTGAAATCTGCAGCCGAGGCTCAACGTAGGATTGTCCCCGACTTGGAAACGAGTGAGCACGGATCCCCGGCACCACATGGAGTCCACCCGGAAGATCAATTCTTCCTTCAACGAACGCTCCACCTTCGGTAACGAACTCTTCGCGACTATCAGCCAAGAGAGGTCCCAGCTTGAACTTGAGCTGTGAGGTCTGGGCGAAGATTCCGAAGTGAAGTTGATAAGCCCCAAGCAGGTAGGCAAAGTTAAACGAACCCTCAAACCCGCCCACTTCTGTCGATTGGTTCGGATCTTCTTCTGGACCTTTCTTCATAATGAATCGAGTCGTTGAGACCGTGATTTCCGTAAGCACGGGTCGTGACTGCGACAAATAGAAGTAGTTAAATCCGTACGCTTCGTTGGTCCACGATACTTCGCGGTCAAGCAATTCGTTGCCCGCCAGATTCCCCTGGTCGTGCGAGCGCAATGCAGTAAATGCAAAATTGCTCGTTTCATTCAGGAACGCGTGAAACTTGAGAAAACGATCACCAAAACTGTAAGGTAAATCCAGTCCCAACGCCGATTCACCGTAGTCACGGATTATCGATTCACGAGCGCTGAAAATCACCGATGCCCGATTGTCAACGATTGGTATCTCTGCTTGGATCGCCCCGAGAAACGGAGAAACCGACATCGAGCCCTGAAATCGTTTCTTGTTTCCGTTACGCGTGTTGACATCAACCACAGCCGCGACTCGGCCGCCATAGTAGGCTCCAAAGCCACCGGCATAGACGTCGGCATAGGACAAGATGTCGGATGGGAAAACCGAAAACTCGTTAAGTATGTGAAGCGGTTGCAGGATTCTCATGCCATCCAGCAAATAGAGATTCTGCATCGGCGCACCGCCACGGATATAGAGCTGTCCGCCACGATCCCCGAGAGTCACTACGCCAGACCCTCGCGTGAGCGCAGCAGCAAGATCCCTCGAGAGACCCGGGGCAGGAATGTTGCTCAGTGACCTCGGGCTGACAATCGACAGGCCTGCCGGGCGATTCTGATTTGACGAGCGTTCACCCTCTACAACAATTGTTGAGATGATTTCTTCGTTTTCATCGAGTGCATAGTTCTGCGTCCTGGAGTCTGCGAATTCAAACGAAATGGTGTCACTGACTGACACGTATCCAACAAAAGAGATCGTTACCGCGTAACGCCCCGGGGGAATTCGGTTGATCAGATAGAATCCATCTTTGGTCGCGGTACCAATCAGACGATTGTCATCAGTCCTCAGAACGACATTTACGCCGTCCATCGGAGACCTCGTCTCGTCAACGATGCGTCCACGCATCGAGGCAAGTTGTGCGTTGGCCGCAATCGGGGCCAGCATCATGCCAGCGAGGATCAAAAAAACAGCAGAAAGAGCAGCGCGCATCAACTGGGGGCGAAAGCGGATTCAATTGCCGGGTTTTGAGGGAACTACGAGGGGTTCAGAGGCTTATCAACGTTCACATTCCGCCGGGCGCAGTGTGAATTCGGACTCGGTCAAACGGACAACCAACAAGCTCATGCGAAAGAAAACGATCTTTTACTTGATAGGAGTAGTTTTCCTTATTTTTGTATTGGTCGACTCGCTCGGTGCTTTCGACGACAAGGAGTATTACGAAGTGCCTCACGGTAGTCATACCCACTATGTCGCTAAAGACAAAGATCCGAATGTAAGCGTTGGCCAGTTTCCGACTCGTCCGCCCAGAGATAATGAGCGAATTACGCGAGAAGGACAGATTGTACCAAGGTAGTCAGGATTTGTGTGAAGTAGTTTTTGCGTCACAGTTTTTGCGCCACAGTTTCTTCGCCACCGCTCCTCGCCACAGCATTGCTTATTTGGCGAAAGAAACGAGCTGGTCCCCGGCAAGGCGCATCGCTAACCAGTCTTTCATCTGGGTGGCTCCTATTTGCCGGTAGAAACTGATCGCCAGATCATTCCAATCCAGCACCGCCCAGTCAAGCCGCTCGCAACCACGCTCGACAGCCAGAGCGGCGACCATTTTCAACAGCGCGTGGCCGACTCCTTTCCCCCGATACTCCGGCTGGACGTACAAGTCCTCCAAGTGGATTCCCCAGCCTGTAAGGAACGTCGAATAGTTTGGGAAAAACAAGGCAAATCCGATGGCTTCCTTTGTTTCCGTGTCAACAGCCACAATTGCTTCTATCCTTGGCGAGGCGTGACGCTTCAAATGAGATGCGAGGGCGGTCGGGTCGGGTGAAGCCTCGTGTGCCAGCCGCTCATAATTGGCCAATTCCTTTATCAAGCCAGCGATCGCAACGGCGTCATCAGGCACTGCTTTTCGAAGCGCAAAGGGCATGGTCGGCGATCTACGTTGTTTGCGAAGTACGTTGTTGATTTTGCGAGCAGACGATCCGGATCAGCTGTTCAGATTGAATAGATCGCAAAAGCTCCTGATCCAACCTAGTTTAATCCGGAAAAGTCGTCCTGATCAAAATCGCCGGATTCAAGATCTTCGTCGTCTGCGTTAAACGAGGAAAACATCGAGCCAACCATATCCGAATAGCGGGCGGTTCTATCGGCAATTTCTTTGCCGATCAAGGAGTGCCCATGTAGGGCTTCAAGAACGAACTCCATCATGGTGGCCTTCTCGTACGGGTCGGCGGGAGTTGCGTGTTCATTTACGATCGCAGACAATCCAGGAACGGCGTCGAGCGCCGCCACATATTTTTCAAAGGACCACTCTCGTTCCAGATCTAACGTTTGGCCGGAGGCGAACCAGTCAATGATCGTACGGTACGTAGAGCGGCCCGTCTTCTTGTCGGTAGGATCAGGAAAGTATCTAGAAAAAATTGCGTTCACTGCACGACTCGTCAACAGTCGCGCAACGTTTTGTGCTCCTTCCTGCTCACCCTCGTACACAAGCTCAACCTTACCCGTAATCGCCGGTTCAACATCCATCAGGTCAATCATCCGGCTTGTGGTTGAAGACTCACCGTTAATCAGGGAGCGGCGTTCACCGGCAGAAACGAGGTCTTCCATCGCGGCTCGGGTTACTCGGACGGATACGCCTGAACGTTGATCGACGTATTCCGAATCGCGCGCCTCTATTGCAATCTGCTCAATGATTTCGCGGAAGAAATACGGAACCGTGACTCTGGGTGCATCCGCTCCGCGATCCTCCCAGGCTTCTTGCTGGGTTATCGTAATGCCAGTCTCCATCGTGCGCGGATAATGAGTGATTATCTGCGAATCGATCCGATCTTTCAGCGGCGTAATAATACTGCCACGGTTCGTGTAGTCTTCGGGGTTGGCCGAAAAGATCAACAGTACGTCCAGCGGAAATCGGATGTTAAAGCCACGGATCTGCACATCCTGCTCCTCCATAACGTTCAACAGTCCAACCTGAATGCGCGGCTGCAAATCAGGCAGTTCGTTGATTGCAAAAATACCGCGGTTTGAACGCGGGATGATACCAAAGTGAATCACGCGCTCATCCGCATAAGAAAGACGAGACGTCGCTGCCTTGATGGGGTCGATGTCGCCGATGAGGTCCGACATCGTCGTATCCGGGGTTGCAAGTTTTTCTGCGTACCGTTCGCTACGATGCATCCACGTAATCGGCGCCTCATCTCCGGCTTCGGCAATTAGGTCTCGACCGAAACGAGAGATTGGGCCAAAGGGATTGTCGTTTGTTTCCGAGCCCTCTAATACGGGGATATATTCGTCCAAGAGTTCAGGAAGCATCCGGATCAACCGGCTTTTCGCCTGGCCACGCAGCCCAAGAAGGATGATGTCGTGTTTCCCGAGGATTGCATTTTGCAGTTGCGGCAAGACAGTGTCGTCGAAACCCAGTATTCCGCCAAAAAGTTTTCGACCATCCCGCAAAGCAGCTACAAGGTTCTTTCGCAGCTCTTCCTTGACGCTGTGGACTTCGTATCCAGTGCTTCGTAGTTCGCCAACTGTCTTGATTTGGGTCAGATCGCTAGACATCGTTTTCCGGACTGGGTAAAAGGTGCCGAATCAGATTGTTCGGCGGTTGTCTGGCACGCCGGTAAGTTGCCCCAGTTCCCTCACTCTTCGCGGCTGTTTGATCAAACGTGCAATCCGGTTTTGATCAAACGGTAGTATCCGTCTCAATCGCGCGCTTCAGCTGTTTAGAGTGCTGGTCTTTAAAAGATGCCCGTTGTTCTTCTCTACAACTCCGGAGTGATGCCCCAGATACAAGTCTCGAAACGTTCGTCGTGGCTAGGTGTCAATCACTGGGAAGAGTGAACCACCGGATTTCCGGCGTCGGGCTAGCTACAGCGACAGCGATTATCGGTTGCCCATCAGCACACCAGACCGCGAGATCCGTCGTGAGCAATTCGCGATCGAAGGACGGGTTCGGTTGTGTATAGGCGCCCGTTAGTCGGCCGGCCTTGGTGTATCGGTCGATCCGAACCCAACCTGGTCTTACGTTTAATAGGTACCACGAATCCCCACACGCGGCGGTGGATGACGCGAGTAGTGGCGGAGCCTTAACGGAGCTGTATTCAAACGAACGAGTTCTCGCAAGCATGGGTGAGTCAAACCCGAAGAGACCCACAGAGTCTGCCTTTTCGCCTTCAACGTAGATGTCGATTACAGGCAAGTATCCGCGCAACGAGAGCAGTGAATCTCCGTCAGACTTAAGGAGACCGGAATGTCGCCAGTACTCACCTTCAAGGCGTCTTTCAAAAAGCCGTACCCCATTTCCGCTATACCAAACCATAGTGCCGCCCGACTTTTCATCAAGTGCCTTGATCACGATTTGATCGTTATCGACGCCCGCGTATCGAAGTGTGGCTTTCGAGTCGTTAGCATCAAGTTGGAAACTGGCTACTGTGATGCCGTCCTTCATCTGGACGATGCGGTTTGGGCCGGCTTGGAAGACGATAAGTGTGTCATCGACAAAACCCGCGAGATATGGCGCGGCCAGGTCCACGTCTTCCGAAATTTTCTCTAGCGCGGCGCCTGGTTGCTCCGTTCCCGATTGTCGCGCAGATTGCCCCGAACTCGAAGCCCTGTTCGAGGAGATGTCCGCGGAGATGTTTGAGTTGGTGCTCGACGTAATGGCTGGACCGATTTTGGACGCGCTTTGAGCGTTTCGGCCAAGTTGCTCTGCGCTTGCCGAGGTTCGCCAGATGGCTCCGCTTCCCCCGTCACTCACATACAGAAATCCATCCTCATCAAACAAGAGCGTCCTCGGATACGTGAGTCCGACTGCTCTCATTGATTCCTGGAAAACGGCCAGCGTGTCTTCTCCGATTGAAGTAGCGAATACGCGAGACAATGAATCAGCAGGCGCGATTGCTCGAGACTCGGTCTTGTTACAGGAGCTTGGTAGGCAGCCCGCCAGCAAGAGAGTCGAAAGAAGTACGGCTGATTGTACAAGGCGCTTGTCCGTGAGAATTGTTATCACCCTTGCGCTCGTCCAATAACCATCGGAATCGTGACTTCCACGCCGTCG
>CBDTVC010000120.1:0-7583 GCA_965363925.1 uncultured bacterium
AGCGCTCGTAGTCCCCGCTTGTCACCACGGCCTCGTTCACTGCATTCAACGTAAACGCCAGAGAGCCTGGACGACGAGGATGTTTGATCCCAACCCGCCAAGGTACGCCCAGCGACTTTTCTCCCGAGACGAACAGATCCCCGCCGGCGTTAATCAGAAAGTTGTCAATCCCGGCCGCATGAAGGGACGCCGCTGCGCGATCAACGGCATACCCCTTGGCAATACCTCCAAGATCGAGCGCCACCCCAGAGCGGGCAAAAAAAACTGTCATTTCTTCAGCATCAAGAATTAGCATACCACAGCCCACGAGTTGCCGCGCGGCGTCGATCAAATTTTGTTTTGGCACCGCGACGGCGGCATCGGCGTTGAACCCCCACAGTGCCGAGAGTGGGCCGATTGTCACGTCAAACAGGCCGTCACTTTCTTCGCAATAGCGGATCGAGCGATCCAGAATCCCAAACAACTCACCATCAACTTGAACCGGCTGGACAGCTGCATCGCGGTTCACTGCCGATAGTGCACTGGACTTCTTGTGGACGCTCATCAAATCTTCAATGCGCCTTATCTCATCAAACGCATTTACGAGCTTCCTCCTTGCCTCTGCGACATCGTGATGGACAACCGTGGCCTCAACCAACGTGCCCATCAGATACTTGTCGACCGATACTTCGAATTGCTGACGATCTTGCGAAAGATCTGGTCGGATCTGCGCGTTAGCAAACTCCGGCGCAACAACGGTAGCCGCAAACAATAATAAAAATAGATTCCGCATAATCAAGGAGAGAGTGGAATCGGCAATGACCGTGGGCAGCCGACTATTGCGTTATCGCGTGAACCGAACTCATAATCGAATTGCCATTGCTTGTATTGCCATTGCTTGTATTACCATCGTGAGAAAGCACAACTCTCAACTGACCCGGAATACAGACGAGCGATTCGCCAGCACTTGCAGCCACACCCGCATTGACGCACGTTTTGTGCTTACAGGTCGCATCGACAACTCTGACGCCATTCCCTTCATATCGGACAACCATACTGCCGGACTCTGATGAGAGCGTCTCGTCACTCCGAACGGAACCAAGTTTCCTTTGTCCCACCAATAAGCCGCCTGCAAATAAGTTTGCCACCACGGGCCCGTTTGCTACTTGCTCTGCCCCACCGGTAAATCGAACAAGAGAAGCTTGGTCCGATGGGCGGCCGAAATCAAAAGGATCTGCCATCAGACGGAGGTGTTCTTCCAGCGATCCGTCCACGTCCCGGTAGTTGATCAATTGCGTGTCTCGAACCAGAACCGCATCCGCGATGTGCTGTCCGGCAAGTGGATGTACATCGACACGAATGGCGGTGCGGCTCAATTGGTTTTCAGAAAGGAACTGGCCCAAGTCCTTCAACACGCGATCTTGATCACCCGTGACGATGTCAATCGAAAACTGAGATCCATAAAGATCTGATTTCCTCGTCGCGGCCGCGATCAAACCCGGCATGCCGGCAAGCGCCACGCTAGCGCCTGCCATGCAGGCGCCGCCTTTCTTGATAAAGTCCCGTCGAATCATGATCTAAACCTTCGAATGAATTGTGCAATTCCTGTTTCGAGAGAAAGCAATGTTCAAAACCTGTAACGGTACCCGACACTGAACATGTACGCGTATAAGTCTTTCAATCTGCTATGCCAGTCTGCACTGTCTGTGTGTCGCTTATACAAATTCAAGTCGACGATAAGGTCGACGTCATCCCGAGCGAGCAGGTTCAGAACCGGAACTCCACTCACCGCGTCGCCGGAAACGGTCGCACCAAACTGCACCTCGTACGTGTAACCACTATTCAGTTTGCTGTCGACCGTCATGAACACGACAGGCTCCGAATAAGCTGGTTCGAAAAAGTATGCTTTGCTCTGGAAGTAGCCACGAACGCCGATCTTGGCGAGAATCCCGGGTGCCACACGGCGCGAATAGCGGATGTTTGCCGTGTTAGAGGTCAGGTCCCAGTTATCCCAGTAGTATCGGTATCCGACGCTGATGGCGCTCGATTCGCCGAGACTCTGGTTGACTCGCACACCAACGGCACGGCGCGTGCGCTGCTCCGGATGTATTGGTTCGAAGGTGTTGACTTCTCCATCGCCAAGAATCGTAACCACCTGATAGGCGTCGGACAAAAATCCGGACATGTCCGAAAACGACCCGTCCACTTGCAGCGCAGTTCGCTTGCTCAGAACCTGGGTCACGCCGGCATTGAGTGAAAGTACTCTCTTATCTTTGTCCCACGTCCGATTCTGCGGTGACACGACGTCCCAACTATGAACAGCGCCCAGTTGCAGAACGGTGTTCTTCAATGCAAACGGCATCGACATCGAGACCGCCAGCGTACGAGACGTATAGTCGTGCTCCGTACTGTAGAGTCCGTTAACTGAGACAGTTGCACGAGACACAAGCTGCGTTACGCCGGCACCAAACTCATGACGAACCTCGTCCAACAATCCATCTGATCCACCCGCATCGCGTGATGTCGCAGACGTAATTCCGTCTACTCGAAACAGGCTTTTCATCGACGCGGCTGAGATTGCGTCTACAAGGTAGCGTGCGGTCAAACTCGTCGTCCCGCCAATTTGCTTCGTGAACGAAACCGACGGATAAACAATGTTAACCCGGAAGTTGTCAAAATAGGTATTGACGTTCACCTGTAGTTCGTCCGCCGGAAGCTCTTGGGCAACCGCAGAATGGTCCAAGCCCGCGGTCCCCGACGCCACGACCAGCACCCCGGTGAACAGGAGAACTAGTCTTGATCGGCGAAATCGCTGCCGGGCAGAAATCGATCTGAAATCGCGTCGTTTACCCACAACCGCACCCGCCTCCTTGCGCGCCAGTGCCACCGACCGATCCTTCGCGATAGTCAAGAGCATGATCACGAATGCCTTTCTCGATTGGGTTTTCGTCGAAGATCATCATTGGATCCGCCAACCGGCCGCGCTCCCACGGGCGAACAGCAACGCACCCGGAGAGGCCAGCGCCGCAAACAAGCAACAAAAACACCGAAAATCGCCGTAGAAACATTGTCATCGTAGTGGGCGGAAGCTGCGAAGCGTAGTCAAGGTATAACCAGAATATCAGCTATCAGCGGATAGCAACTCTACTATTTTGTCCCGATAGATTTTCTTGTCTTTCGACACGAAACCTGAGTGCACGTACTGCACGATCCCCTTCCGATCGATGAAGACAGTTGTCGGCATACCTTCCAACTTATAGTCGGCGGCAATTTTGCCCTTCGGGTCCATGAGGATTGGAAACGGTGGTTTGAGATCGAGCTCATCGAGAAAGCTATCCATGTATTTAGTCTTTTCGTCGACGTTGATTCCAAGAATTTCAAGGTCATCGTTGCCCAACTCCAGATACGTGTCAATCAAGAACGGCATTTCTTCACGGCACGGCCCACACCAGCTCGCCCAAAAATCAAGAATGACAACTTTCCCTTTTAGATCATTCAGACTAAGCGATCCGCCTTCGCGAGTCTCACCAACAAATTGATTGGCCGACTCTCCCACCGTCTGGGCCGCAGCGATTCGTGGGGACGCCAAAAGAACAAACGCACTTGAGACGAGCGCGAGACGCAGAGCGGCCGAACGCATAATCGGACTAAACATATCGATCAATTGGGATGACGTCATCTTCTAATTTCTCGTTTGCTCGTCAAGATTGTGGCGGACAGGAATAACAGCAATGGGCACGCGGGTTAGTGCGTCTGTCCCAGTGGAAGGCTTCATCAAGGCAGTGGGAGCCGGTCGATCGTCGTCCCACTTTTCACCATGACACTGATAACACGATGGAGTCACAAATTGCACACCGTCAACGAGCGCCAACCCGCCTCGCAGATCACTTTGGTGGCAATCTGACGAACTACAACCGGCTTGTTCAGTCTCTGGCTCTTCGAGACCGGCCTTGTGAAAGGCACCGCCCTGGTTCTCAGTGTGATCGTCAGGAGCGTCCACTTTGGTGGAAGTGGGAAAGGGACCGTCACAACCAAAAGACGCAAGAAGGCAAAGAAGAACAGATGGCAGAACTGCCCAGGATACCAGAAATTGCAATGGATCGTACTTGATCAAATCAACGGGAAAATTACCGAGGAACAGGATGAGTTATTCCTTCAACTGTATCGTTTGATCAAATGGCAATCAGCTCATTGGTTCGACATATAAAAACAAACGCCGCGAGACCGCACCTTATTGCCTCACAAAAACGAATTGCCTGGCAGTCCCCTTTTGCCCGCACGGCCGACCAGCACCAATGCGTGTGGAATTGTGCTTAGACTTCGGGCCTTCCTGGGAAGTTTCCTTCGTGCAATTTTGCTTTGCAGTTTGTGATAGATCTGATCACAAACTACTCAGGGCACGTTTCTCCATAGAGCGAAATCCGCGAAATCCCCAGATGGCAACGAAGGCAAGAAGGGTAAGCTGAATTACCCTCGTGACGCCGATACCATTCCCAGTTAGCCCGATCAACGACAAGGTATCTGGAACTGCAAACCAGTAGTAGATGCCGACGGCAAGCGCTGCAAGAACCAACGTCGCTTGTCGACGGGAGACACGCGTCAATCGAATCACCACTGAGCTAACCGCATAGCTGGCGACAGCAAAACCGATCACCCCGACAAAGGGCATCCATAGGCTCTCCGAGATCAAGCGGCTAGAAACAAAGTATCCCAGCACAAAACCTGGAAACGAGGCTGCAAAAATACCGTACGGATTTCTAAGCCATTCGAAACTGCTCCCCGACTTGCTGGTCAGCCCCCCTAGTGAGTGCCCTAGAGACTTGGACGGCCCAAGGTCGATGCAACCCTTGGCCGTACAGAGCATGCAGTCGCTGCAACGCGGATTATCAAGCGAGACAAGCGGGTGTTGCCCATACAATTTCTCAACCGGCAGCACCGGACAAATCGAATTGCAAAATCCAGCCTTGCGTTGGAAGTAGAATCCAGATCCCAGTGCCAGGACTGCGACGGCCAACAGTAGAATCCCGAGAGCGGATCCGTTCTCATTGAACAGGACGATCCGCGCCGGCACGATCAAGAGCAACAGCCCGATGCCTGCCATCTCAACACTGGGCCTCGAAGAAGACGATATCCTACCCGTAGCGAGCGCTCGGTTACCAACCATATTGAGTGTAGCGAGCGGACAAACGCTGCGCCAGATAATCGGCGAAATCAGGAACGTGACCGGGAGAAGCGGTACGACGATCTTCCAGAATATTGGAAGGGTAACGGATGGATGTATCAGGAGTCCCCAAATCAGAATCCCAAAAGCGAGAAGACCCGCAATCTGGGCTGGGCCTGTGATTCGACCCGCAATCTGGGCAAGCCTTCCTTGAGTTCGACCCATCGATACTGGATCGAACGTTTGCGCATCAACAACGTCCTGGGGATTAACCAGTCCATGCCGTGGC
This sequence comes from uncultured bacterium, assembly GCA_965363925.1. Classification (GTDB taxonomy): domain Bacteria; phylum Bacteroidota; class Rhodothermia; order Rhodothermales; family JABDKH01; genus JAGQWL01. Next base: position 5,430 of record CBDTVC010000120.1, read on the forward strand.
ACGGAGTCGTCGCGACTACCGGTATCGGCTTGAGGGTGTACGGGCACCAGTGCAGCAGAAGACTAATGGGGGAGTATAAAAGTAATGTAGTTGTGGGAGAATTGTTTTGCGTTTGGGTATCGGTGGGCAAGGCTGTAGTGGAAACCCCTACATGCCACCTAGGATCTGTCTCAGCACCAATCGCGGTAAAACTGACGGCGCGTAGCGCGATGGCGTGCCCAATCAGCTTGGACAATACGACAGGCCAGTTTGCCCTCGCACCGTATACTGTACGCACCATGCAAACGCACCCCATTTTCGGATGGCTCACCATCGCAGCCGGTGCATTCATCCTGTTGATCGCCGTGGGTGTCATCGACAACCAACAGCCTCCATCAGCCCCCTCGTGGATTGTAGGCCTGGCGGGTGCAGTCTTTGTGATCGCGGGGATCATGCTCCTCCTCGGTCAGCGTTCGCGCTACACCGCACTTGGCGCCGCCTTTATCTGTGCCCTCTTCGCAGCAATCGGAATATGGATTGCGTTTCTCGGGCCATCCGAAAGCATTACCGGCGGCCTGCCGTTCCTGCCGCGATCTATGAATGCCAAACTCGGTCGCACGCTGTTCGGGCTTGGCGGCGTGATATCCCTGGGAATCGGCATCCTGGCGGTGCGTGACTTCGTTCGACGACGCCCGACAAAACTGTAGATGCGGCTACGCACCGCTCTGCAAGATCTCCCCAAAACGAAAGGGACACCAGGCCGAAACCCAGTGCCCCCTTGACAACTAGAAGCCACCAAAACATTAGTCGCTACACGGCCACCGGAATATCCGCCTGCGTCTTCAAGTACGCCTGAGCCGCAGCTAGTCGCGCAATTGGTACACGAAACGGCGAACACGAAACGTAGTCCATGCCGACCTCAAAGCAGAACTCGACCGATGAAGGATCGCCGCCATGCTCACCGCAAATCCCAACCTTTAATCCGGGACGTCCCTTTCGGCCGCGCTCCGTTCCCATCCGGACTAACTGACCGACACCTTCACGATCCAACACCTGGAAGGGATCTTCAGGAAGGATCTTGTGCTCCACGTAATAAGGCAGAAACTTGCCAGCATCGTCCCGACTGTAGCCGAATGCCATTTGTGTGAGATCGTTGGTACCAAACGAGAAGAACTCCGCTTCAGCAGCAATCTTGTCTGCCACCAAAGCCGCACGCGGGATCTCAATCATCGTCCCAACAAGGTATTCCACTCGTTTCCCCTTCTCCTCAAACACCTGCTCAGCGACGTGCTGAATGATTTTCTTCTGGTTTGCAAACTCAGCAACCGTGCCAGCGAGAGGAACCATAATCTCGGGCAACACCGAAACGCCTTCTACTGCTGCTTCTACAGCCGCCTCGACGATCGCGCGTGTCTGCATCTCCGTGATCTCGGGAAACGTAACGCCAAGCCGGCAACCGCGATGCCCCAGCATCGGATTCGTTTCTTCAAGCTGAGCCATCTTTGCTCGAATCTCGTCAACCGTCACGTTCATCTGCTCCGCCATCTCTTCCTGACCGGCCTGCTCGTGCGGCAAGAACTCGTGTAACGGTGGATCCAGCAATCGGATCGTCACGGGTTTACCCGTCATCGCGCGAAAGAGGCCAAGGAAGTCCTTCTTCTGATGAGGCAACAACTCAGCTAACGCCGTGCGTCTTTCCTTTTCATCCGAAGCAAGAATCATGGAGCGGATGCTCTTAATCCGATCCCCCTCGAAGAACATGTGTTCGGTTCGACAAAGTCCGATACCCTCTGCACCCAACTCGATCGCCTTCAAAGCATCGTCTGGAGTATCCGCATTGGCACGCACCCTTATCGTTCGGCACTCGTCAACCCAACTCATAAACGTGTCAAAGTCACCACTTAGATCCGCGTCAATCAGATCTTCCGCACCTTGAATCACTTCACCGGTTGCGCCATTAATCGAGATCCAGTCGCCCTCGCGAATGGTCTTTGAGCCAGTGCTCATCGACTTACGTTTGTAGGAAATAACAATGCCGCCGCAACCCGCAACACACGGCTTGCCCCAACCACGAGCAACCACCGCTGCATGACTAGTCATCCCACCACGTGAAGTCAAGATGCCCTCTGCTGCATCCATTCCGCCGACGTCTTCTGGACTCGTTTCAATTCGAAC
>CBDTVC010000121.1:0-7542 GCA_965363925.1 uncultured bacterium
TCCAACCGCAGACGGGTCAAACCGTTATAGAAATTGGTGCGGGCGAAGGAGCACTTACGGAGCACCTCCTCAAACATTGCAACAAGCTTACGGCCATCGAGATCGACGAGCGGGCTGTGCGTCATATTAGTGCGCGGTTTCCGAATCTCGAGGTAAAACACGCCGATGTCCTTGACCTCGACTGGCGCGCGCTTGCAAAAGAGGCAGGGGGGAAGCTGCTTGTCGTAGGGAATCTCCCGTACAATATCACGAGCCCGATTCTGTTTGGACTGCTCGCTGCCTCATCCGTGATAACGGAGATTGTTGTCATGATGCAGCTCGAAGTCGCACAGCGGATCGTCGCCGAACCTCGCACGAAGGCGTACGGTAGCCTGAGTGTCGGTATTCAACTGCAGACCCATCCTGAATTACTTTTTCAGGTCTCGCGCAATGTTTTCCATCCAAAGCCAAAGGTAACAAGTGCAGTTGTGCGGTTGCGCGTCCGTGAAAACGCGCCCGATCAAGCCACGCTCGATCACGTGAGGGCAGTCGTCAGGACCGCATTCAACCAAAGGCGTAAGACCATGAGAAACAGCCTGAGTGAGTACCTCCCGACGCGCACATCCGGGTCGAAGCCCGATCACGATGAACGCGCACTGCAAACGTTTGAAAACGAATATGGACTAAAAAGGGCGGAGGAGTTGAAGCCGGAGCAATTTATCGAACTGGCGCAATTGCTAGATACCGTTTTGTTGAAGTCCTCCCGGCCCTCTATAAATAATGGCGGATGAGCACCATAAAGGTGGTGGCTGATCCGTACAATAGGGCAGGCCCCTCGGGTACGGCCACCAGCGTCGAAAATGGCGCCGTCAATACAGATTCGATTCATCAGCGTATTTTTGTAAAATCTGCTTTGGCCAAGTCACCCGTTTCTCTTGTGCCACGGTCGTTGATCCATTTCTAACCCTCCAATGGCCATCGATAAAGACATAGCAACTGAAGCCGGGACAACCACGCGTCGCTTCGAGGTAGGAAGCGAGCTCGTTGAGAACGTCGTCGTGCTCGTGGACAGTGATCAGAGCCTAATGGTGCTGAACCTGCTCTCAGACTTGCACCCTGCCGACGCTGCCGCCTTGATCGAGCACTTACCAGTTGATCGCGCCCAGACCGTGTTTCGCTGGTTGTCCGCAGACCGGGCCGCCGAAGTGTTGTCTGAACTCGAGGAAGAATTCCGACTCGCGCTGCTTGCGGATTCACATGCAAGTGAGATCGCGTCGTTTATCGACGAGATGGATTCGGATGATGCAGTTGACCTGTTGAGTGAGCTGCCGGATCACGTCGCAGAGGAGGTTATCACGAGCCTCGAAGCGCCGCAGGAAATCAAGGAACTGCTGTCCTACGACGACGAATGTGCGGGTGGGATCATGGGGACCGAGTTTGTGGCGGTTCCGATTACCTGGACGGTGGAGGAGGCAACCGAAGAGGTGCGTCGAAAATCCGACCTGGTTGAGCCGATCTACTCAGTGTTCGTTACCGATGCGAATGGCCGCCTTGTGGGTGGAATCTCGCTCAAGAAACTATTGTTGTCGCGGGCTCACGTTATCGTGTCCGAGATCATAGACTCTGAACCGTACTCTGTTGAAACCGATATGGATCAGGAAGAGGTCGCGCGCGTGATGGAGCGGTATGACCTCGTTTCACTTCCCGTCGTGAACGACCAAGGTCTTTTGCTGGGACGCATAACCATCGATGACGTCGTGGACGTCATGCGTGACGAGGCCGAAGAGGATATTCAGCGGATGAGTGGTGTGTCTGGCGGGGAAGAAGCGACGGATTCAGTTATCCGTGTCACACGTGGGCGCTTCCCGTGGCTGCTTGCAGGAATGATAGGCGCAAGTTTCGCGGCCATGGTGATTGCGTTCTTCCATGAAGAGGTTCAAAAAGCGGCAATCCTGGCGTCGTTTATTCCAATCGTAATGGCCACAGCCGGTAACGCTGGGATCCAGAGTTCAGCGATTGCGGTGCAGGGCCTTGCCTCAGGATCAATCTGGGCCACCGACTTGAGACGCCGCTTTGCAAAGGAACTCGTGGTCTCGGGCATCAACGGTGTCGCACTCGCCTTGATTCTCGGAATCGGTGTAGTCCTGATCGTCGGATCGCCACATTCGTTCCAGCTTGCGCTCACGGCCAGCATTACGCTAGTCATCGTGATCATCCTGGCAACAACAATTGGTGCCATGGTCCCGCTAATCCTTCACCGATTTGGTATTGACCCTGCGATGGCGACCGGTCCCTTCATCACGACACTAAATGACATCATTGGGATCGTGGTTTTCTTCGTCTTGTCGACCCTCCTCTACCACCCAACGTAACTGTCAGCCGACTGGCGCCGGGGCACCTTCGTTGTATTTCGATGGGCATTTAGTCAGAATCTTGTCGGCAACAAAAACGTCGCCCTGCGTCGTGCCTTCGATAACGAGCTTTTCTGCCTCTTCGAAGTTCGCAGGTTTCGGATTCATGTAGTGGACTTCGCGGACATTACCAATTTCGTCGCGCATTTGGAAGCGCAGGATGTTGTCATCGGGATTGTATTGAAGTCCGTCTTCTTCAACCCACTGGCCCACGACGTGAACGACGGCATCGTTACTATTCTTGGCCTGTTCGAAGTCCATATACGCTCCGATCTGACCGCCAAAGCTTTTGAGCAGAAAGAATGTGAATCCAATAAGGAACACGAGACCAATTATGGGGCGAAGTTTCATAGTTGTATTGCTCTTTTCTGGAGCCGTAGCTGGTTAGTCAAAGGATGACCGATGGGCTGTTTGTGGCAAACTCGGCCGGCAACCAGTCGTTCCTCGTAGAGCGGCGATTATCTGCTCTGTTTTTCAAGTCTATTGAGTTTTTGATCCGTTCGGAAAATAAACAGCATTATTCCGAACCAGATAATCAGCACAACAGCCAGGACGGTATACAGCTTGTCCTCCTTGAGCAGCAATGCTTCGATTCCCGAAACCTCCTGCGTAGGAACGCCTTGGCTGGACCAAACGCTATCATATGGTGCCTGCGCGTCAGTGGGAGCCTCCTGGGCGTCTTGCAGCTGATACCTTACTGAAAACGTACCAGATGGGCCGATCGGATTGAAACTGGCTAAATAACCGTCCATTGTTGTCCTCGTAATACTAGTATCGGTTTTCGATTCGATTCTTCAAGAGCTGGAAACGCACTCGCTGGCGATACAGCAGCCAAAACAGGCCAATAAACCCGATGATCGCTGGATAAAATACAAGCCGCATCGTGGGATCTGTGATCTCGCTGAATGCTGGATTACCCTCTGCCCCTGGATGCAGACTGTCCAATTGACGCGGTAACACGTAAAGGAGAAAGGGCATTGCCGTAAACGCAAAGATGTTATAGACGGCGGATATCCGGCCACGCAATTCTTCGTCATCGAAGCTTGATCGCAGGATGAAATAGGCTGAGTAGATCATCAACTGGATCGCAACGCTCGTCTGGCGCGGATCGAAGTTCCACCATACCCCTGAGCCCTGATACCACGTCACTTTTGCCCAGACCACTCCGGTTGTGATACCGAGGAACCCAAACAGTAACGCAACGCGCGCTGCTTCGGAGGCCCGGATATCACTTTCGATATCTCGATTTCGAAGGTGGCGGACAGAGTGTACTACGGAGACGATTGCCGCGGCCATCATCGTGAACCACATCGGCACGTGGAAATATAAATTCCGGGCCGTGTGTTCGAGAATGGAAATCTTCGGAATACTCATCAAGAATCCCGCAAGCAGAACAACCGTTACCCAGGCGAATATTCCCGCACGTATTGCGTTGTAAGGTTTCATAGTTGTCTTTAATTCCGCCTTGGTTTTGGCGTTGTACTTCACTTTTTGGTCGCGGCCTATGCCGTTCAAGAACTAGATACGTTCAGCCAGTAGTATCTCGGCCCTTCGTACAGCATATCAGCACACTTGATTCATCTCCCCCGGGGAAACCGAACCCGCTTTCCCCTGCTGACAAGCTAAAAATCACATCCACCACCAACAAAGTGCAAACTTGTATGCAAAAACGATCCAAGACTCCGTTCCACCTGCCTGCGGAGTCTGACTATTCCACAGCTCAATCCCGCCACACCTGATCGAAAAGCAATACCGACGCCGTAATCGTCACACCGGCGAACGAAAATATCGTAATCAAATTCTCCTGAAACATTCCCGTAACCGACAGAATCGGAATACCGACTAAGCATAGCCGGGTTGCGTTAACCAGCGCACCCATTAGTGGAAGCAACAACGGAAACAGCAAAACTGGTAAAAGGCCAACACCCCCGGCATGCACAATCAATGCCGATAAAAGCGTTGTCGATCCCGCCAACGCAAGCGAGCCGCCCAGCACAATAACAAGCAGTAAACCAGGGTTCGTGACAGACTTGTTGGCTAAGACGACAAATATACCCGTGGCCAGAAGATTAACGGTCGCGAGGAGTAGAAAATTAAATAGCAGCTTGCCGACGTAGATAGCCAGCGGAGTCGCGTGGAGCTTCAGCAATAGCGTTGTTTGTTGCTCCTCCTCCCCGACAAACGTGCGGCCCAGTCCCAGCGCTGCCGCGAAGAGCACAACGATCCACAACAATGCCGATTCGACGCGTGGAGAAACCGGATCTTGTCCGACACCAAAAAACGCAATAAACAGCGCCGTTACGACGAACAACAGGAGAGAGTTGATGGCCACCCTGCTTCGGAGTTCGAGCCGAATATCTTTCTGGAGGACTGCGTATGCGCCTTGAAGTGTTTTCATCTTAACAGATCTCGTAAGTCGGCGTCAGATACTCATCCACAAAAGTCACCGACAAATCGAATTTCCGTTTCCAGGACATAGCCGCTTTTTTCAACAACAACGGCCTGAATGTAGTTAATCAATTTACGCACATCCGAAGCAGTTGCTTGATCTCGATTGATCAGAATGTTGGCGTGCCGTCGTGTCACTTCCGCACCACCGACACGGGTGCCCTTGAGCCCGGCTTGATCAATCAATCTGCCTGCCCCGACGCCGTCGATCTTTTTAAAAATGGATCCGGCGCTTGGCTCGGCATCCAGAGGCGGATGACGAGCACGTCGCCAGTCAAGATTCTCCGACATTATCCGACGCATATTCTGCTGATTCGCATTTTCCAACGCAAACGAAGCTGAAAGAACAACAGCCTCACTATCGTGAAGCGTGGAGTAGTCGTAGCCAAAGTTGAAATAGTCGCGATCGACGTTGTGCCGTCGGCCGTCCCGTTCGAGAACATCGGCAGACAAAACTACTTCTTCAATAAACATCGTTCGCAAACGCTCTGGAGCAGGAGATAGGAAATGTAGATTCTGCCAAAGGGCGCCGCCGACCGTTGACGGAATACCGACGTAATGCTCGAGTCCGCTGAGTCCCGCCGCAACCGCGACGTCAATAAGGTCTGGGAAGACAATCACTCCGCTCTCAGCGATGACCGTTCCGTCGTCGAGGACTGAGATCGCGTTTGCCCGGTTACGGATAATTAACCCCCTGAATCCGCAATCACCTACAAGAATATTGGCACCCAACCCGAGGACGAAATGTGGAATACCCGAGCTATACGCGACCTTCAGTACAGCACACAACTCATCAGCTGATCGAGGTTCGACGAAAAGATCCGCCGGCCCGCCAATCTTGAAGGTGGTGTACGGCGCAAGGTCTACATTTCGGAAAACACGCTCCGATGTACCCAGAACCGCGGCCAACTTGTCAGCGACGCCTGGATACGCTACCGCCAGGACGGGTCGGGAACCGTGTATGTGATGTTTCGAGGTCTGAATCACAGCTGGTGTTGTGCTATGGGTAGGGTTTGGCGGTGCGCTCGCGTACGAGATTCTGGGCAGGAAAGGCTGATCCGGACTTGGTAATCGAGCAAATTGGGGCCAGAGTATCGTTTCTACGGTGCGAATTCCAAACCGAACTGCGGTAGCAAACAGACGAACAGTAGCAAAGGCGCTAGTTTTCGAAATCGGTTGTGGGACCTGATCGCTTAATTTACGGATTAGGTGAACGAATCGTAGCCTTTCACCGTACACTCTCTGCAGGTAACAACTGCGGTCCCACAGATTCCCCACAAGCAACGGATCCGCATCTTATAGGTAACAATGCGAATCATTTAAGAAGAGATATGGCTAATTCCTACGAAAACATTTCACGTGCAGCCAGTCGAGCTGCTGTATTCGGCGTCATTGCGCTGGTCATCATTCTGGTCTTTGGCGGATTGATGTCAACCAACATCCGGTCCGGTGAATCCGCGGTACGATACAGTGTCTTTGGAGGCACCGATCTGGAAAAATCTTACACGGAAGGATTGAAGATCTATCCGCCGTGGGTCAGCCTCATCCGCTACGACGTCCGGATTCAGGAGAAGATTGAATCATTAACCGCTTTGACGTCAAATGGTCTCCAGATCGCGATGGACGTTTCGATTCGATGGCGACCGCAAAAGGAGCAGCTTCCGATACTTCACACTGAATACGGTCGAGATTACTACACCAAACTTGTCCAGCCTGAGCTTCGTTCTGCTGTGCGTGAAACCGTTGGTCAGTTCACGCCGGAACAGCTTTACTCAACTAAACGTGTGGAGCTTCAGCAGCGAATTTTCGAAGCCGTCCGCGATAAGGCTTCCGGCCAATACGTCATTGTGGAGGCGGTTCTACTGCGTGATGTCACACTGCCCGATCAAATTAAGACGGCCATCGAGAACAAGCTGAAGGAGGAGCAAGAAGCGCAACGCTACGAGTTTACAATCAAGAAAGAGAGCCTTGAGGCTCAGCGAAAGAAAATTGAAGCCGAAGGTGAGGCTGAATATCAGCGGATTATTACCCGAAGCTTGTCGCCAGAGTTTTTGCGCTTCAAAGGAATTGAAGCAACAAAAGATCTTGCGACCTCGCCAAACGCCAAAACGGTAATCGTCGGAAGCGGAAAAGACGGATTGCCACTGATCCTCGGCGGTAGCTAGTACTTCGCTGGATATGACCTGTGGCTGACAATTCGGATTTTTTTGACAAGGTCTGGCAAGTTGTAGATCAGATCCCTCGAGGGCAGGTGACCACGTACGGGCACATTGCGGAATACCTTGGTCAGAAGAGTGCGGCACGAACGGTTGGTTGGGCGCTTGGTGCAGCGAAAGACACGCCGCTGCCTTGTCACCGCGTTGTAAATCGCTTTGGCGCGCTTTCCGGCGCTCCAAAGTTTGGCGGGCCACACATCATGGAAGACCTACTCAGAAACGAGGGCGTAAACTTCAACGACGACAACTGCGTCATTCTTGAAGAGCACTTATGGGTTCCTGGAGAGTCTGGTGGTTGAGAAGTAACTGTCGTCAGGCGTGGTGACACCCGCACGAGGGCGCTCATGGTTTCTTAAAAGCATTGGTGCTTAAAAGCATTGGTACTTAAAAGCATTGTTGATTGAATGCGCAAAGGAGAGCCTGCTATCATTATTGGTGGCAGGCTCTTTCTGTATTCGCAAACCGTGGCGGGTAGACCCGGTGCAAAA
>CBDTVC010000122.1:0-7522 GCA_965363925.1 uncultured bacterium
CGAAGAGGATACCGTCTTGGTGAAGTATTGGTGGCTTTTTGCATTTTCCGTGGAGTCCGTCTATCCCGCCCGTTTGGATGCTTATGTTGTAGTCCTGCAGTTCATGTGCAGACTGTTTCCACCGGCCTTAGAAAATGGAGGAGTACTATGGCACTATCCGCATCAAAGCAAAGTGTAATTGACGTTTTTAACGGTACCACGGCGAGGACGCAGGAGCACTTCCGGTACGTACTGTCGTTGATCGAGCAGTACAAACCTGAAGTCGCACTCGGATATATGTTTGATCGTGTTGCGCAATCGCACAACCAACTGATTGTTGCGGGCCTCGTGCTGAAACACAAGGCTCATCGCGATGTCGCTCGAGAAGTTGCGGCATTTCATGAGTGCACGTGGGATGAGTTCCACTACGAGTACCAGACCGTTTTTGGAGCCGTAATACCAGAAGCAGCAGCGGATCTTTACATTGCCGCCAACGAGCAACGACGTGCGTTTATGTCTGGCAAACGGGTCTCGTCTAAAGACCAGTCTATCGTAGTCGAGAACCTGTTGAAATACGCAGACGCATTTGACGAAGCAGTTTGGGCAGACGCACGCTTGCATCCGTTTTCAGATCTATCGAAGACGAAGCCCCGTGGATCGTCGCTGGACAAAGATTCAACACGTTGGGTCTTAAAGGGAATGGGCTTTCCCATCTTGTAAGACTGCGTACAATCGATCCTATCGTCAGGACAGGCGGCTGGCTGGAGTCATCAGATGCTGAATCACTTCCGTTGGCCCGAGATTATTCGGGCGGCGGCTAGCTGTGATCTAAATAGGTAGCGTACTCGACGTCTACCGATTTGCCTTATCCTGTCTCTGCGACCTCCGCGCTTGGTCCGGCGGAGGGATCGCCGGGGTACGGATTGTCGCGTTCGGGATGGTCGTCTACTTAGCGCTTCGCCGAAATCGTGCATGACCTACTCTACGGCTTCTTGCTAGCGGAAGCCTCTGGTCGGATCTACGACAAACACGTCCAGTACGCGAATTTCGTTGAATATATATTTTGAGCCGGGGCAAAGCAGCCGATACCACAGGTACGGCATTGACAAATGCCCATTGATATATTTGGTCTAACAAATAAATCATTTTGGATTTGGATGGGCTCGCGATTTCCCTCTCTCCGGTAGAATATCCTCGCTCGCCTTCTTCGAATCACAGCACGCAATGGTTATTGGCGGCAACGCAACCGGCAACGGTGTGCGGGACACCGGTCACAGCGCCGGAATACGCCAAAACGATCACGTCGACGCGACGTAATCATTAAATAAGTTTGACCCGTTTTTGCCTTTGTCGGGTCTCGCACAACCTGTGATATCTATTCCATTGTTTGTAACGCAGCGAATCCGATCCGTCTCGCTGGTGGCCTTCCTGGTGTTCGCCGGATGTCAATCAAGGACGATTGATAACTCGATGATCACGGAGCCGCCAGGTCCCGTTTCTTTTTCGGAGCACGTATTACCGGTGCTGCAGACCGGATGCGACGGAGCCGGTTGCCATATCGGTTTCCAGGTCAGCGGAACTGAACTGTCGACCTTCGATGCCGTAGTTGGAAGTATTGGCGTTCAGTACGGTGAAGCAATCGTCAAGTCTGGCGATGCAACGGGCAGCGCACTTTTTGACAAATTGCTTTCGACACCTCGATTTGGGCAACGTATGCCAATTGGCACGCAATTGTCTGCGTCTGACATTGACCTCATAAAGAAGTGGATCAACGAAGGAGCAAGGGACAATTAGCATTACCGTGGACAGAATGACTCAAATAGTGGGCAAATACAGTACTGGCGGATTTGAAGCAATGCGTTTCCATACGTCTGATGCGGCGAGGCGGATTGGGCTGAAATTGTCCCGGGTAGGCTCAGTACTGGCGCAAAGCAGGCATCTCCCGTCGTCATTGTTACGCACCTTCGTTTTCGTTGGTTGCCTTTTGTTTTTAACGCAACCAACGCCAACGCTTGGCCAGGCGTCTGACTCAGAAACAATGACGTTTGCCACACAAGAAGGACACGTCGAATTTCGGTCAAGCGTTCCGCTGCACTCGTTTACCGGTTCGTCGGATGCCCTCAATGGTAGGATTGTTTTTGCGGATTCAACCGTCGACTTCTACGTGGACGTTACAACACTGAAGACCGGTAACGGAAAACGCGACAAAGACATGCGGAAGACGCTGGACGCAAAGCAGTTTCCGTTCGCTGAATTCTTCGGCAAGCTCACAACGCCGTTTGATCCTGAAAGCACTGAACCACAGCTCGCATCCGTTACCGGTGCGTTCAGCATACACGGCATTTCACATGAGCTAACTGTCAACGGAACATTACTCCTGGACGGCGACACCTTGCGACTCAAAGCAGCCTGGGAAATCAGCAACAAGGCTTACGGAATTCGGCCGCCGAAATTGCTGATCATGAAAGTGGACGACATTCAAGAAGTCTCGATCGACGTCGAGATGCAACGTGCCAATTCCTGATGTGTAATTCTAAACAACTCGACCTGGTATCGACACTGTTCGGCGGTTTGTCAACTGCAACTGTTTTGTTGCGGGTGTCTGTCCTGCTGATAGTCCTGGCCAGCGCACTGCCTATTCGGAACGCAAGTGCGCAGATGCCACGAGAGCGAGCCGAACCCAATGGAGCGGTTGAGGAAGTTTTCTGGGCGCCATCAATTATCAGTACCGCGTCGGTAACGAACCTTGAGCAGCGCAACCTGAATTTCACCATCATGCATGTGTTCGGAGTGCTGTCGAATGGCGTCGAAGACTTGTTTGGTTTGGATGCTTCCGCGAATATCCGATTCGGCCTAGACTACGGTATTACAGACCGGCTATCGGTTGGGGCAGGGCGGTCCCGTTACGACAAACTGTATGACAGTCGCTTCAAGTTGAATGTTCTGCGGCAGGCGAAACGTCGGGGCAGTCCGATCGAGTTGGCATTAAAGGGCTCGGCGGCGATTACAACTGTGAAGAACGGGTTCGACGTTATTGACCGGATGAGTTATCATGCTGCGGTCCTGATAGCCAGGAAATTCGACGACCGCATTAGCATCCAGATTTCGCCGATGTACTCTCACTTCAACACTGTCTTCATCACGAGAGATGGCGACGGCAATGTGGTCAAGGAGTTTAATGATCACTTTGCGGTTGCCTTTGGTGGTCGTGTTGTACTGACCGATAAAGTAGCCTTGACGGCGGAGTATATACCCATCTTCGGCGATCGTTCAGACGGAACGGTTGATGCGTTTGGTTTTGGCTTCGACATCGAAACGGGAGGGCACGTGTTCCAGCTATTCTTTACGACCTCTCAGTGGTTAACCGAGCAACACATGATGGCTCGAAACAGCGACGACTTTGCGAGGGGTGGGCGACGGTTGGGCTTCAACGTGAACCGGGTGTTTTCGTTGTAAGGTTTGCTTGCGCTTTGCCAAGAGGCAGGCTCAACGCTTTCGCTGGCGGCTGGGATTGATAGACGGGACATTGGCAAAATCTTCTGCGGACTCCGTGCTCCCCTTACGCTAAATTCATCCGAGCGCTTTCGCAAACCGCTACACTTCCGTTCTGCGATCGACTCCGACCATGCTTGATGAGAGGGTTCCTGACCGCACGGGAGTTGGGTGAATTGCTTGTCGAAGGCGAAGCGGCATTGCACGACGCAATTCCATGATGCCAACAGAAAACCAAACTGAAGACATGCGACCCCCATCGCATTAAACGGCAATGGCCTCGGGTCACTAATCCAGTTGTGGTTGGATCGCCGTCGTCCGTGTTGTCAGAATCGCGGCGACGGACTCTCCGCGTCTAGCGGTGCGTTTTGGGCAGTTGCAGCCGTCTCATCCCCCTCAGTCCTATCGGCTACCTCAACCGTCTCCACCCTGCGGGCCCACCAACTGCGGATGATCGACTAGCCCCACGTCAACTCGTCCATATCCCTTATGAATGGTTCAGAGATTCGATGGCGATAGGCGACGGTGAAAATGCAGAAGCTTTAACAACGCACCGATCGGAATCGGGCGAGTCAAACAATATTCGACCTCGCATCAGGTAAACCGTCATGAAACAGCTCTACAGTCTTTTGTTAGCGTTCTTGATGATCTTCGCGGTATCGTCGAAGGCAAATGCCCAACAGATCTTTGTGCGATTCTTTGACATTGCAGGAGAATCCGAAGACGACGCACATCAGGGTTGGTCTGACGTAATTGCTTATTCGCACACGCTATCCAATCCAGCGACCATTGATCATGACGGGGGCGCTGCTGGAATACCGATTCATTCGCCGATCCAACTGATAATGGAAGTGGACGCCAGTACGATTGGCCTAATTAAAGCGCTGGATGAAGGGAAGCTCGTGCAAGATGCGACGATCGAGTGGGTGAAATTGGTAGCAGGTCTGCCCGTGGTTTTCTATGAAGTCAAGCTAGAAAGCGTATTCATTGTTGGATCCCACATCAGCGGCGCTGCTGGGTCTGGACTACCGGCCCAGGAAATCCAATTACTTTACGAAAAAATCGAGACGAGCTACACGCCATTCGATGCAGATGGGAACGCAGGCGCTTCAATAAAGCATCGATACGATCTCACAGGCTCAACCCTCGCAGCGGAAATGGTTGCGCTGAATGTTCGAACGGATGGTAGCGACGTTATCTTCCAATGGCAGACGCTGAGTGAGTCCGGCAATTTTGGATTTGAAATCCAGCACCAGGAAGACGGTACTTATAAGCGTGCTGCGTACGTTCCAGCAGCGGGCTGGTCGAGTCAGCGCCTCGAATACCAAGTTCGCGTCCGGGGACTGGAAGAAGGAATCCACGTGTTTCGGGTTGCTTCTCTTGGGATAGCTGGTGGCATCTCTTACTCGCAAGAAATCACCGTATCGCTTGGGGTGCCTGAAGGTTTAACCTTGGCGCTTGATGCCCCGTTCCCCAATCCGTTTACTGACCGCATTAATCTGGCAGTTTCGATTAAGCGAGACGAGGAGGCTCGCGTTTCCGTGTTGGACTTGCTGGGGCGTGAGGTCGCACTAGTATACGAGGGGCCGCTGCAGTCTGGTGTCAAATCACGATTCGTGTTTGAGCCGGGGACCGCATTGCCAGCAGGCCACTACTTGGTCCGCGTGAACACCGAACATGGCGTGTCGTCGCGGATGGTAACGTTGGTTCGTTAGGCCTAGAATCCAGAGAGGGTTGGCGTGTACGTCAGCCCTCCGCCGCTTAGTGAACGGTCAGGTCGAATCTGCTACTTAAACATGTAGCCATCAGGGCCAAGCGCTAGCCTGCAAACGAGCAAAAACACTGGGGGCCGCCCAGAACCGCCTCCCCGGTGACAACTTACTCGCCAAGAGCGACGTGAACCAAATGCATCCGTGCAAACGAAAATGCCGGCGAAAATGCAGGGAGTATTCCGACTTTGGCTGGTCTTATCGCAGCCGCAAAATCTTCGTCGTCGAAACTCGCTCACCACTCTGCATGCGAGCAACGTAGTTTCCCGCTGCAAGTCCCGATCCGTCCAGTTCCAGCACATGATCGCCGACACTTGTGGCCCCATCCCTCAACGTCCGGACGTGGCGGCCGCGGATGTCAAAAAGATCAATACGAACGTGCGCCGGACGATCAACTGCATACCCAATCGTAGTGCGATCCGTAAACGGATTCGGATAGTTTGCAGACAATCCAAAACTGGTTGATTCGTCAGGGGCGTCAACTGCTACATTGGACGTGGAAATAATCGGTAACGTGGTGAATGCTCGGTCCAATACTTCCGATGACACATCAGACGAAGCGCCAAGCCAATCTTCCAGTAGCGTAGCGTACACTTCGCGATAGTCGGTGGTGTGACGCATGTTTCCATCCTCGTCCGGATCGCTGAGGTCTGCTCCGGTTCCGTACAGTCCACCGATTACTCGATTGCCAAAAACAAACATCGGTGCCGCTGATCCATGGTCGGTTCCTTCGGAGCCGTTTTCTTCAATCCGTCGTCCAAATTCGGAGAACGTGGCCAGAACGATTCGATCTTTGTCGACTGGATCAACAATGTCACTAAGGAACGCCTGAACCGATTCAGACAGCGACGTCAATAGACTAGTGTGTGCATCCACCTGCAAGGCATGCGTGTCAAACCCGTTAAGCGTCACGACATAGATGCTGGTCGACAGATCTCCGTTAATCAATCGGGCAATGGCAGCAAGCCCGTTGCCAAGGCCATTGTCAGGATACGTTGCGGTCGTGGTCGACCGACCGGCCGCTTCCTGGATGGCGGTGCCGTACCGCAACGCCGAGTTAGCCGTAGTCCGCATGAAGCGCATCTCGGATCCGTACGTCGTGGACGGCAATCCATCAACCGCATAGTAATTGCCGTCATTCACGAGGTCATTAAAACGACTCAGGTCGCGGACAGCCATGCCCATGTCCAGCACAGGGCCCTTGAAAATCAATCCTGATCCGCCAACCTGTACCGCCAAAGGTTCGTCTGGTTGGTTGTTTTCGAAATCAGGGTTTGTTTCTGCCAGGTAGCGTCCCACCCAGCCATTGTCCACAACTGCGTTCTCGTCTGATCCGCTCATCCATATATCGGTCGAGCGGAAATGGGACAGATTTGGATTGTCGTATCCGACGTTTTGTACAACGGCCAACTTTCCGTCATCGAACAGGTCCCTGAACGTCGTCAGCGCGGGGTGGAGTCCATAATCCGCGTCAAGTGTGAGGGCCTGATTGGCTGCAATGGAGACATTTGGTCGACTGCCGTAATAGATATCGTTTCGAACTGGAATAACTGTGTTCAGTCCGTCATTCCCTCCTTCAAGCTGAATCAGCACGAGTATTCGATCGCCGGCATTGGACTGGAGTCGCGAGATCAACGGCGATTGGGCAAGTGCATGAATCGGACGTCCAGCCAGCATAAACGTCCCCCCAACAGTCGCGAGGCCCATCGTCGACATGAAGCTCCGGCGACTTACAGCGTGGTCCTTCGAGTGTGCAGTTCCGTGCTTAAGGCTGCTTCCGTGCGGAAGTTTTCGTGGGCCGTTAGAATGTTTGTCGCACATAGCGGGAGACGTATTGTTCGATTCGAATTTGGACTGCTTTGGAGTTTTGCTGCTTGTAGACTAGGTCAGCTGAAACTCCGGAATCTGCGTGACGATGTTGGCGATGAACCACCGGTAGATCCAATCATCTTCTGCATTCGGATTAAACTCGTACCACGGAAGATTAAAAGTCGGATTCAAAAACAGCATCACCAACTTCCGATTGTTCGCTGGACCGTTCACAATGAAGTCGGGAAGTGGATGGGTCGTGAGGTCGCCGGCAAATCCGCTGGACAATTCTTCGATATCGAGTTCGTCGACAGGAATCGCAAACAGATGTTCGACAAGTGCCGGAGCAATCCTGAAAACAGCGTGCGGGTCTTGCAAGTCGACCAGGGCCTCAAGCGTTGACTGAATCTTGAGTCGTCCTTCTTGAATCGGGTTGTCAGGATCAGTCGGGTCTTTATCGACCCAGACCATCC
>CBDTVC010000123.1:0-7493 GCA_965363925.1 uncultured bacterium
ACTTTCACGCCCTGCAGATTCCATTAATGTGAAGCCAGGAATCCCAAAGTCGTCAATTGTCGCCGCGTCAGCGGAACGCATCGCATCCGCAGAAAGAACAGCGTTCATGGTTAGTCGTTTTGGTTTGGAGGCTCCGGAGTGGACGTCGAACCAACGTACACAGTGTCAGGCAAGAACGATTCCCACTTTGCGCGTACCGACAACGTGTCTGCGCTGAATGTAATTGCTTCGGCGCTACGAAGCGGACTTAGCGTCCCCGAATCCCACTTCCCGTTAAGATTTTGGTCGTCGATGATTCGCAATTGATAGTTTTGCGGTGTTAGCGACGTGATCTCGAATTTGCCAGTCGAATCAGCAGCGGCCACTCCCGCCCTTTGGTGCGATTTTGCAGGAAACGCTTCTACGATGACACGACCTCCTGATGCGGAAAGCGCAATTCCGCTCAGAGACCCAAGATCGTCCGTCGTCATGGGGTCGAAGAAGTGAGACTTTACCGTATCGGCTAAACCGAATGCCGCGCCGTCAAGGTCCATTCGCAACATCCCTGTCCTCGAGAGCGAGTCAACGATCAACTCGTACGATCGCCCGTCTGACGTGCTTGCAAGAAATGCGACCCGATTGTCTGTGACGTCAAACAACCGAATGTTCTGAGATCCTTCGACCTGGTAATACTGGTTCAACTCGATGCCGAACGGGCTCCCTGGTGGGACATGCGAGAGGCTGTCCGTGCTCGCGTCAGGTTTTGGGAGAAATGCCAGAAAGAGTGTCGAACTTGTGTCAGAATCGAGACCCGGCGTAAACGAAAATACGTTGGACGCGGAGTTGTTGCCGGCCGAGTCTGGGAGACTGGGCGGAATAACTTCATGACGCGTTGCCGGCAATGGTTCTGTAACAACCACGACTTCTCTTGGATCGGAAGCCGACAGGTACGCCTGCCGAACGTTACGGACAACCTGTGTTACGGAGTCTCTGATCGACCAGCCCTCCATAGATTCCGGATATATCTCTTCAGAGTACCGAAGGGCCACGCGTGCATTAGAAATCGTCCGTAAGCGTCGCATTTCTGGAGGCGTCATGTCGTAAACGAAGGAATACATTCGAAGTGACGAAACGCCTGACTCTTTTGCAGTTGTAAAAAGCGTGTCGGCCAATGCAACTCGTTCAGACTCGTCGACTCGCTTGTTGTTGTTGCGGTCGGTAAGGCCAAGAATGAGATAGTCGCCGGGAGTGAGGTAGTCAAAAGTGAATTCACCCGCCTCGTCCGTTTGCGTACGGTACTTCGGTCTCGCAGGAAGTCGACGATTGATGCGGATGGAGTCCGTGAGCGGATATGCGAATACGTCCGTTCCCTTTATCGGCTTGCCGTTTAGGTTGCCAACAATGATTCCTGCAATTTTGCCCCGGTTTACTTGGTTGCCAGTCGAGAAAGCAAAGCTTTTCGCGTTGGCATAAGCGACTCCGTTTGCGTCGCGTAAGCGGGTGTCCAAGGTTAGAACGTACGTTGTATTGGGCGTGAGTCTTTCGCTTAGCGCTACGGTGGCGACGCGACGTTTCCAGGAAATCTTTGGTGGCGCATCGGGTTCGGGCGAAATTGAAAAAGCCTGATTGAACGATGATTCATTCATGTACTCAGAAAATTCGAAACGAATCGTCTTCGAATCTGCAGGTACGTTGACTGCGTCGCGACCAGGGGTCATTGAAGCAACCATAGGAGCAACCTTGTCAACGGGTCCACCGGTCGGTGCAACAGGAACCGCACAGGAAGACAGTATCAGGACTAAGGCAAAGAGGCCCGTGGTATTCGTTCGTCGTCTACTGCGAATCATTCTGTCGCTCGCTGCGCAAATTGAATAGCAGGTACAAACTCACGGAAGTTGCCGCTACGGCGACGGCTGGCCGAACGATCCGCTTGAACCAACCATCGTTCGGAACCGATCCAACTCGGAGATCCAGTGCAGAGGGGGATGTCGACCATTCGTTAGCGAGTTTGTCAGGGATGATGTCGGTGTTCTGTTGCTCACAGACATCCGCGCTTTCGATTCTACCGGAAGCGTTAATGAGTGTGTGGGCAACGCCGACGGAGACTGTCCGGCGAACGTGCCGACGGCCACTTCGTTCTTGATCTACGACAGCACTTTCGAGCTCGTACCGAAGAAGTTTTTCGCCAGGCGCAGTAGTCCCCCAGGGCACGACGGTGATTGTTTGTCCGCTAGATCGAAGTTGTCGAAATACATCAGGGTCGGCGGACATTAACGCGTTGGGCCTTGACACGGCATAGTTGCCGGAATTGGGTGCGAACGTTTCCACGCAGTGGGCAATCAGCGTAGTGGCGACTTGCTCGTGCGATTGTTCCATCGAATTGGCAACAACAGCGGGCGAAGTTTGCCCGAACACGATGATTGGCGACAAAAAGACGACGGTGCACAGCAAACCTATCTTCCGGTTTACTGCGGACAGAGCAGGGCGGACAAGAATTAGCGAGAAGGGCACGGGTGGTCTTGGCGACTACGTTGATGAACTACCGAATATACGGTATGCATCATCTCACGGTAGCGACCATCAAACAAACCTGCTCGTCGCTCGAAGGATATCAGCCGTAGATGCCGCGCATTTTCAGAGCGTCAGCAACTTTACCGACGGCAAGTACATAGGCTCCGATCCGCATGGTGACGTCGTGCTCCTGACTTACTTCATAGACATTGTCAAACGCTGATCGCATCATTCGGTCGAGGCGCTTGTTGACTCGTTCCAGTGTCCAGAAAAGTCCAGTTCGGTCCTGGACCCATTCGAAGTATGAAACTGTAACGCCACCAGCATTCGCGAGGATATCTGGAATTACGAGCACGCCATTGTTTTTCATGATCAGGTCAGCATTCGTAGTCGTAGGGCCGTTTGCGCCTTCAGACACAATCTTCGCTCGAATCTGTCCGGCGTTCTTGCTGGTAATCTGGTCTTCTTTTGCTGCGGGGACGAGAACGTCGACCTCGAGCGTCAATAACTCTTCGTTGGTAATCGGATCTGCGTCGGGATACCCTTCGAGAGATCCTCCGTTCGCCTTCTGGTAGTTGATCATCGATTCGACGTCCAGTCCATTAGCGTTGTGGTACCCGCCGGAGACGTCACTGACAGCGACAACTTTGCAACCTCGCCCTTGCAGTAGTTTCGCGGCGATCGAGCCAACGTTGCCAAAGCCCTGGACTGATACGGTACACTCCGCAGCCTTCAATCCGAGCTGTCCCATTGCGGCAAGTGTTACAACCATCACGCCGCGTCCAGTTGCTTCTATACGTCCAAGCGACCCACCCAATTCGATTGGCTTGCCCGTCACAACTGCGGTCGATGTGTTCCTCGTATGCATCGAATACGTGTCAAGTATCCATGCCATGGTTTGTGAATTGGTGTTCATATCTGGCGCCGGAATGTCTTTGTCCGGGCCGAACACGTCAATTAGGTTAGCCGTATAGCGTCGGGTCATTCGCTCCAGCTCTCCTTCACTCATCTCGCGCGGATTGCAGATCACGCCGCCCTTGGCTCCTCCGAAAGGGACACCGACGATGGCACACTTCCACGTCATCCAGGCTGCAAGCGCTTTAACTTCATCCAGCGTAATATCCGGTGCGTAACGGAGGCCGCCTTTGCTCGGCCCAAGAATTTCGTTATGGATAACGCGATATCCCTCAAACATCTTAACCATCCCGGTATCCATCACGACGGGAACAGCCGTGATGTGTATACGCGACGGCGTCACGAGATATTCGTAAAAGCCCGGATTCAATTCCAGAATCTTTGCCGCGACGTCAAATCGCTCGATCATGGACTGGAATGGGTTGCCATGATCCTTGATCGGAGCAGGCTCCTTGTAAACAGACCTTTCGGCTACATTGCGCTTGAACGGCATAGTTCGGGTTTACGTTTGAAGTGCATTGGTACGGCGAAAAAAAACAACGGCAAACCATGTAATCAATCGACCAAGGTTCATCGTTTGTAAACAGAAAAAGCTTGTTTAAACCAGAAAGGCGTTGTGACTAAGCGGTATCTTCAGCATTTACGACACACCTTTATTCCAGCCACCGTTGATGCAATGTCAGCGATCAACATCAGTTCCATAACCGTGGCCAATGGTGCATCTATATCCCCGCACTAATTGCTTGTTCTAAAAGTACATGTTTTTCTTCATTGGTGACAAACTATGTCTTTGACGACCAGTGTCTCCAAGACTATCCGTTCTCTGCACGCGCGAAAGTTCAGGGAAAAACTCGGGCTCGCGTTGGTGGAAGGTAGCCGGCTGGTTCGATCTGCCATCGATAGTGGTCAGGCTCCCGTCTATGTAGTCTCTGCCAGCAGTCACCAGGTGGCCGGCTCAATCTCTGCATGGGTGAAGAATCACGGATCATCCGCGATATTCTTTGTCGTGACGGATTCCGAGTTCAGCGAATTGTCCGACGTCGAAACGGCACAGGGAATCCTTGCGGTTGTTCGAACAACCTGGGTTCCGGAAACCGAAGCGTTAACGGCGAATTCTGTCGTCGCCCTGGATGGCATCCAGGATCCTGGTAACGCAGGCGCGATTATTCGATCTGCGGCCTGGTATGGCGTTGAAGCTGTCGTGGCGGGACCTGGGACTGTCGACCTCTTTTCGCCCAAAGTGCTTCGCGCTTCAATGGGTGGTATTTGGGACCTGAAGGTTGTTCGTTGTCCGCTGCCAGCCTTTCTTGAGGGCTTCCGGGCAAAGAGTGGAGCTATTTACGCTGCACAAATGGATGGCGAGTCACACCGTACCTGGCAGCCGGCAGACCGTGCTGTTCTGATTCTGGGGAACGAAGGGAACGGTTTGTCGGCCGACGTTGCAGCTCTGTCGCCGGTACCCATTACCATTCAGCCTGCAGGTATCGGACGCGGCGTAGAGTCACTCAATGTCAGCGTTGCCGCTGGGATACTGATTGACCAGTGGCGATCGGCCTCGACTAAGCTGTAGGTTGCTTGGACAACTGTTGTCATGCTGACCTCGTTGCCGTTCTACTTATCCGTCAAGCGCGTATATTATCGAGATTATTCAATCCGCCACAGACGCACTAGTCAATGGAAGTCCCCTCGCTTCAGGGCCTGAAAATCGAAAGTGGGCTCCTAACCATGGAGAAGCGCGCCCGCGTCGGTGAGCGCAAACAATCCCTGCGCATTGGCATCCCGGGGGAGATTTCCAACGAGGAGCGGCGTGTCGCGATTTCGCCAAGTGGCGTAGATGCTCTGGTCGCAAACGGTCATGAAGTGGCCGTCGAGCGCGGAGCAGGTGATGGTGCCAATTTTTCTGATACCGAATATTCGGAGGCTGGCGCGGAGATCTACGACTCTGCCTCAGAACTGTATTCGCAGTCAAACCTTATTGTCAAGGTTGGTCCGCCAAATCGGAATGAACTCGCGTACTTGCAGGAGCGACAGGTGCTGGTTTCAGCCCTGCACCTCGGTGGCACTTCGCCTGAGTTCCTGCAGCGTCTGATGGATCTGGGCATAACCGGTATCGGTTTCGAGTTCATCCGCGATTCGGACGGTTCGCTGCCGATCGTACGGATGATGCACGAAATAATGGGTTCGATGGCTGTGCAGATCGCCGCTCGTTACCTTGAAAGTGGCGATGGCGGCAAGGGCGTCATGTTGGGCGGGATTTCGGGAGTGCCGCCGTCAAATGTGGTAATTCTTGGAGCAGGTGTGGTTGGTGAATGGGCGGCGCGCACAGCAATAGGGTTTGGCGCCAACGTTGTTGTCCTCGATTCCGACCTGAGCGCACTCCGTTCGCTGGAGCATTACCTGGATCGCAGGGTCACTACTGCAATGGCGACGGAGCAGTATATCCGCAATGCAGTCGTATCTGCGGATGTGATCATTGGTGCAATGATGTCGGCGGGTAATCGGTCCCCCGTTTTGGTGTCGGAGGAGATGGTCCGGTCAATGCGGCCGGGTTCGGTGATTGTAGATGCTGTGATCGATCAAGGTGGCTGTATTGAAACAAGTCGTCCGACGACGCACTCTAATCCCACGTTCACAGAGCATGACGTGATCCATTACTGTGTGCCGAATATGCCGTCGAATGCCGCACGGACTTCGACGTATGCCTTGTCGAATGTACTTGTGCCGTATCTGCTGGATATTGGAGAGGTTGGGTCTTTGAATGAAGCCTTGTGGAGGAACGTTGCACTTCGTTCTGGCACGTACGTTTACCGGCGGCACCTCACGAAAAAGAGTTTGGCGACAATGTTCGGGATGCCGCACCGCGATATTGAATTGTTGATTGCGTCCGGAATTTGAATCTGCCAGTTGGTTTGTGCACGTCATGTTGCTGACGGGATTAGGGTAGTGCGGGGACGCTCGGCCTTTTTTTGCCGGCATCTTTCCGTGAAATCCGTGGAGCGGATCATACGGCCAGGTTAATTCTCAATTCAGTTTGGAGGCAAATGAAAAGGAACATCAGCGCACCGCGAGGAAGCTCGCTTTCGTGTAAGGGATGGCATCAGGAAGCCGCTTTGAGGATGCTGATGAACAACCTCGATCCTGAGGTTGCAGAGGCACCTGACGAACTGATCGTTTACGGTGGTGGCGGCAAAGCTGCTCGAACTTGGGCAGACTTTGATAAGATTGTAGCGACGCTTCGGCGACTGGAGAACAACGAGACATTACTTGTTCAGAGCGGTAAGCCGGTAGGAGTATTCCGAACCCACGAGGAAGCCCCCAGGGTGCTCATCGCGAACGCGCATCTTGTGCCGCGTTGGGCGACTGCAGACGAGTTCGACCGGCTTGATGCACTCGGCCTTACCATGTACGGACAGATGACGGCCGGCAGCTGGATATATATTGGAAGCCAGGGCATTCTGCAAGGTACCTACGAGACGTTTGGTGAATGTGCGCGACAGCACTTTGGCGGAACGCTTTCTGGAAAGTTGGTTGTAACAGCTGGTCTAGGTGGAATGGGCGGCGCTCAGCCGCTAGCGGCAACGATGAATGGTGCAGCGTTTCTGGGTGTTGATGTAGACCCCATCCGCATTCAAAGAAGAGTCGACCAAGGTTACTGCGACCAGATTTCATGGGACTTGGACGAGGCGCTTGAACTTGTAAAGACGGCTACCAAAAAAGGCGAGGCTCTATCCGTTGGACTGGTTGGAAATATTGCGGATGTGCTACCTGAGATGGTCCGGCGAGGCATCATTCCGGATGTCCTTACCGATCAGACGTCAGCCCACGATTTGAAGCGTGGATACATACCGATATTACACACCGTCGAGACAGCAGCGCTTCTGCAATCAGCAGATCCCGCGGGATACCAGGAGCTCGTCCTCGACGCAATGGAAAAACATGTCGACGCTATGCTGGCGTGTAAAGCGTCTGGTGCGGTGACGTTTGACTATGGCAACAACCTTCGCGGCCAAGTTGCGGATCTTCGTGGACGCAAAGATGCCTTTGATATTCCAGGATTCGTGCCGGAATACATCCGCCCACTTTTTTGT
>CBDTVC010000124.1:0-7486 GCA_965363925.1 uncultured bacterium
GTATGCCGCCACGCAGCATCAAGTAAGCACCTGACAGGATCGCAAACCCGAATGCAACGATTGTACCACCCAGCATTTCTCGTTCGGAGACAAGTCCGGCCTGCGTAACTCGAAGCGGTCCTATCCTTTCGTCTGAATCCGCGCCTGACTTGGCATCCGAATAGTCATTGTAAAAATTGGTGCCGATCTGAATGAGCAGAGCCGAAATCAATGTGCAGATTCCCGCAATGACGTGGGGGCTTCCTTCAGCATAAGCCAACGCCGAACCGATAGTCACCGGTGCAGCTGCGGCCGGCAACGTCTTCGGACGGATTGCCAGCCACCAGGTGGACCTACGTGACTTAGGCTTTCCGGAAAACGAAGGAGGGCGCGTGGACAATTCGCTCAGTGTCAGGGTCTGTAAGGGAATTTATCGAAGTCCGGCTTCCGTTTTTCCAGGAACGCATTCTTACCTTCCTGGCCTTCCTCCGTCATATAGAACAGCAGCGTCGCATTACCTGCAAGTTCTTGCAAGCCCGCCTGACCATCGCAATCCGCATTTAATGCGGACTTCAAGCACCTGATCGCCATCTGCGAGTTTGCTAGAATCTCCTTGCACCACTTGACTGTTTCAGCCTCGAGCTGATCCAAGGGCACAACCGTGTTGACAAGACCCATTTCCTTGGCTTGCTCAGCGTCGTATGGCCGACAGAGATACCAAATTTCGCGCGCTTTTTTCTGCCCGATGATTCTGGCCAGGTAGCTTGCGCCATATCCGCCGTCGAACGAACCAACCCTGGGGCCGGTCTGCATGAATTGGGCGTTTTCAGCGGCGATCGTGAGATCGCACATGACATGCAACACGTGCCCACCACCAACTGCCCAACCCGCTACCATCGCGATCACTGGCTTTGGACATGTCCGGATCTCACGCTGGAAATCAAGGACATTTAGACGCATTACATCCGAACCTTGCTCTTTGTACCCGGCGTCACCGCGAATACGTTGATCCCCACCCGAACAAAAAGCATCCGGTCCTTCGCCGGTCAAAATGATCACTCCGATTTTGTGGTCATCGCGGGCGTCGTTTAATGCTATCCGCATTTCTTTTACGGTTAGCGGCCGAAATGCATTTCGGACTTCGGGGCGGTTGATCGTAATCTTTGCAATTCCTTCCGCCTTTTCATATCGGATATCGGTGTACGATCCTGCTTCAGTCCAACTAATCGTAGACATGCTTAAGAGTAATTCGTTTATGAACTTTTAGGTTTGGAGAAACCGTCGGACAGCCTGAAGATACGTTCTGGGGCGCTCCAAATGCACGTTGTGTCCGGCACCGGAAATCGTCCTGGATCGAATGTTCTTCGCCACGCCCGCGGCCTTCTGTGTCACGCGGACATACTTACCATCGTTTGAACCTGCAATCATCAAAACAGGTACGGCTAACGACGGAAGCATGCGCCAGAGAGATTCCTGTTTGCCAGGACTCATGGCTGTCAAGACATAGGCCAATGCCAACTTATCGTTCTTGCTCCTCGATTCGACGATCCGGGCAAACAGTTTCGGATCTCGCCGCAGATTGCTGAAAACACGTGAGCGATACCAACCCTCTAGAAACACGGAAAGTTCTCCGCTCACTAACATCTTTGACCGCGCCGAATCGAGTTGAGCCCGGGCAACTCTCTCCTGTGTCCCGCGAATGCCCGGACTTGTAGATTCAAGGACGACCCGCCGAACACGGTTGGGATGCACTAGCGCGAAATAGAGCGCCAACCTACCTCCCATCGAATAGCCAACCAGGTCTGTCTTCTCAAGCCCATTCGCGTCCAGCAGGCGTACGAGCATTGCTGCCCAGGCGGCGTACGAAACCGGTTCCGCGAGTGGCGACCCTCCGTGACCGGGAAGATCGACGAGGTAGGAGCGATGGGATTCTATCAAGGAGGCGGCGAGTGATTCAAACTCCAAACCAGTTCCCATAAAACCATGCAACCAGACTAGCGGGCGTTTGGCACCAATTTCACCAGCCGCTCGGTTCGCAGACATCTGGTTCACCGAGACGCGTTTCACAGAGACATCGTTGACAGACGCATTGTTCACAGAGACATAGTTCACAGAGACATTGTTTACAGACACATTGTTTACAAACACATCGTTCACAGAAACAACATTCAGGCTGCATGGTGGCTCATTCATTACTTCTCCAGAGCTGAGGCTACCAGTGCAGAAACGCGAGTATGGATACTGCGGTTTTCCGGTCGATTCGAAGCAACTTCAATGACGTGCGATTTGCCTGAGCGATAGGCGTCCTGTAAGGCAGCAGTCAACTTTGACGGGCTACTCACGCGCGTGTACGGGAGTTTGAACTGCGCCGCGGCATGATCAAAAGTCATCCCGTGCGGCGTGCCGAAGTACTTCTCGAACAGATCGTCGTTGCTTACAATTGGGAGAAAAGAGAAGATTCCTCCTCCATCATTGTTCACAACCACGACAATGACAGGATGGTTAGACTGATTCAGAAGCGAGAGAGAATTCAGGTCGTGCAATAGTGAGAGGTCGCCAACAAAGGCAACGACCGGAGTGTGACGCCCAACAGAAACACCAAACGCAGTCGCAATCAAGCCATCAATTCCGCTTGCACCCCGATTCGCAAATACGGGAGTGGGCCTCGGAGCCAGGCCAAAACGATCAGCATCTCTTATCGGCATGCTATTGCCGTAGAACACTGCATATCCATCCGGGATTGAATTAACCAGTTGTCGGGCTACGGAAGGCTCTCCAGCTAGGTTCGAGTCCAGAGAAAAGATATCGGCCACGACAGCAGTTCCATCCACCCACATTTGAAGCCAGCTCTCGTCACGCCGAGCAGCGGGCTTGACCTGGGAGAGTACAAGCGTGATGTCACCGCCGATCGTCAGACAACTCCGCTGACCCGGATTATACTCTTGACGTGCACCTATTCGGACATACTCACAATCCTTGTTGCTATTCAACAGGTTGATGAGCGCCTTGGAAAGCAGGCGGCCGCCGATATGCACGACGGCATCCGGAGTCGCTCTTGCGGAAAAGTTGTCTACGGCCAGGAGCTGATCGTAATAGGGTACAACGCCTCGCGAATTAAACGTCCGATCACGCAGTTGAGAAAGCGGATCTATAAGAATTGGCCATCCGAAACTAGTTAACGCTCCCGCGATGACGGCAAGCGGTGCATCCGGTGGAAGCGCTCCAACGACGACAAGTCCCTTATCGTACTTTCCAACGACCGCCCGCAGGTGATCGATTGCATCCTGAACGGGCATCGTCATTCCCGTCGTACCGCTGACATTCAATGGCTTCTTCTTCGCCAACCAATCACTGAGACCGTCGACATCGGTTTCGGTCAGAGCCGCAAAAAAGGCGCCGCCGTTCTGCATTTCAAACGGCTCACGGAACGGACAGTTGATGTGAACGGGTCCTGGCCTCCGCGCCATGGTATCCATAGCTTGAGCAGCCACTCGAACGGTTGTTCGAAGCGGCTCATTTTGTGACGGGACGGGCAGATCAAAGAATGACCGGACGTAGTCACCAAAGATCTTGACTTGATCGATCGTTTGATTGGCTCCGGTTTGTCGCAACTCGGATGGTCGATCCGCAGTCAGCAGGAGAATCGGGACCTCGTCGACGGACGCCTCTACAATGGCTGGGAAACCGTTCGCCACTGCGGTACCGGAGGTTGTGATCCATGCGGCCGGTCTGCCGGTTGCTCGACCAAAACCTAGAGCAGCAAAGCAGGATCCCCTCTCGTCGAAGTGAACTATTGTCCGCGCTTTTGGATTGGAAGCAACCGCAGCAACGAGCGGTGTAGAGCGCGAGCCCGGGGCAACAAAAAAGGTGTTGACGCCGTGGCGGACAAGCTCCTCGACGAGGACCTGAGCCTGTACATAGGCTCTATTTTTTGGCGGCTGCGTCAGAGTCAAAGACAGAGATAAAGTCGACGATTTTGTTTTCGATTTCTTCCCATTCACTGTCAGCCGTGGAGCCGCCAACAATTCCTGCTCCAGAGTATAGTGATAAGCGTTTGTCGAACAGCAAACCACTGCGGATACCGACAGCGAATTCGGCGCCAGTAGTCGACAACCAACCAATTGGCGCTGCATACCATCCTCGATCAAATGGCTCTAGCTTACCGATAGCCGCTACGGCATCACTCGTCGGATGGCCGCCAACCGCCGGAGTCGGATGGAGCGCACGCAATAGATCAATTGCGTCAACACCTGCCGAAAGAACACCTCTGACTCGCGAAACAAGGTGTCGGCCTCGGGCCAGTTTCATTTCCGACGGCCGTCCGTCAAGCTCCAGGTTTTCGCAAAGTCCCGCCAGAGTATCTTTGATACTTTGGCGGACAAACTGATGCTCCCGCTGATCCTTTTCGCTGAGCAGCAGTTCGTTTCGCAATAAGTCGTCGTCCCCCTCCGTCGCACCTCGTGGCCGCGTGCCGGCGACCGCTTCAGACCAGATGTCCCGGCCTTCTATTTTGAACAGGCGCTCCGGCGAGGCACCGATAAATGCAGATCCATCTTGTCCCGAAAACAGGAAATGGTAACAGTTCGGCGTTGCGTCTACCAGCCGCCGAAGCAAGGCACCTTGATCCACAGACTTTGAAAAGCCAAACGTTACTTTTCGAGCAAGAACGATCTTTCCGAGGCGTGTGTGCGAAAACGCGTCGAGCGCCCATTCAATATTTTGAGTCCATCCGGCCTTGTCCGGTAGGTCTTCGCGGTAGACAGGACTGAGCGTACCGCTCTCCCACTTGTTCGCTCTCGAATCCAATCCGTCAAGTTGCTCCGCAATCAACTCGACGTCTTCGGCCGTTGCAGGCAACACAATGTTGCAACGAATCTCAGCGTGCGTTTCGAAGGATTGCACCTCCAATCTGGGAAGCACAAATCGAAATCCTCCAAACGCGCTCCATTCCGCCGATTCCGCTCGCGTATCGTCAAAGCGCATTCCGCCGAAATACCGGATATCCGTTTCGGAATCGACGTGTGATAGAAGGCTGCTTCGGACGCGTTCCAGCTCGTCAAACCGAACGCCCGAAATTTCGTGCGCTGTTCCAACTCCCACAATTGTATCCGCTCCATCGCGACTTGACCAGTACACGAGCTGCGACCTATCGGCGATGACTGAGCCGTTGGCACCCTTGGAACCGAGTGTAGCAGATTGTCGGACCATCCACTTGAGCGTGTCGAACGGTGACGTTCGAACAACGATTTGGCACACACCGGCTGACGAGAATAAACTGAAATCTGATTCTCGGAGACCTTGCTGTAAGGCACTGAACGCCCGACCCGGATCAGCAACTTCAATCACTCTTGTATATTCTGGTGAACACTGCATAGGCCACAGTCAGAAGGCTACCGGTCGGTCCAGCATCAGTTGGAAAGCGTAGAATTACGCAATATACCGGAATGACCCTTCTCACCCGGTATTGAATCCCCATCACCCGCGTTTTTAGCCACTTCCGCAACACCGCCATTGTCGTGGAGGTGGTCATCCGAGCACAGAGTAAGAGGCTCGTATAAGCTGCCCGTGACAGTCAGGCGAGAGAACGCGGTGTTATTGTGCAGCAATTCCTCCATGGTTTCAAGTGAAAAACCGTCGAGGATCGTTGCAAGCAGTATGCGCAAAAGGCGTCCGTGCGTTACAACCGCAACGGTCTTTCCGGGATTCTGTCGCACAATTTTCTCGACACCCATGACCGCCCTCATCTGGACATCGAGTACAGACTCGCCTTCACCCGGACGATCCGTAAATATCCCATTCTGGACTCTTGCGGCAATTCTTTCAAACACAATCTGATTTTGACCACCGTAAGGCTGCCCTTCGAGGTTGCCAAATGACATCTCCTGCAACTCGGGGACCAACTGGATTTGAACGACAGAGTGAGGGCTGGCGACAATGTGCGCCGTTTCTTGAGCCCGCTTTAACGTGCTGCTATAGAAATTGTCAAACGCGACCCCAGACAGCTCCTTTGCAAGAATTCCAGCCTGAGAACGACCGGTTTCATTCAGTGAGCAATCAACTAACTGCCCCTGAATAATCGATTTGAGATTGTAGTCCGTTTCGCCGTGACGAATCAGGTACAGTTGAGTGGGATCCGCCATGGATAGTCAATTACTTAGAATTAGCCTTCTGCCCGTCCGCTAACGGCCTAATTCCGATCGGGTTTCGGCTACGCTTGCATTAGGAACAGGGCAAGTGCAGCGAGTCCGATTCCGATCCGGTTTGAACGACTAAGTCGCTCCTTCCAGAAGACAACTCCCATTATTGCTGCCCCAATCACGACGCTGATATTAAGCGCAGGAAAGACAAATGTACCGCTGAGCGCTTCCACCGCTCTGAGGAGGAACTCAACGGAGGCGACATTCACGACGCCCAGGATTACACCCATGGCAACCAGCCGACCCGTAAAGACCCTTCGAGTAAATCGCCTCGTAAAGGACAACGAAACGATGCCAACCGTCGCAGCGGTGCCGAACACCAATCCCATGAACTCCCATGTCGAGTAGGTGCTTTCAAAGAGCTCATCGTAGGTCTTCATGGACACATCCGTCAAGCCACCGGAAATGAACAGCAGGACGAGACTTACCGCAGCAATCGACACATTCCGAGACGCCGCGATCGTCCTGCCGCTTGGTTTCGAATTGGGCGCCTGCTGATCTGGTCGCTCAAACGTTTCTGAAGGGGATAACAGGACCGCATCCGGATCTTCAAGTCGATCACTACCACTTTGCCTGTGACGGTCAGGTTTCCGAGTAATTAAAAAGAACGCGCAGCACGCTATCCCCAACCCGATCAATTGGAGAACAGTCGCCTCTTCCTTCCAGTAGAGCCACGAATATGTAAACGGAATGACAACACTGACTCTCATGACACTGAGGGCAAGGGACATACCTGCGGTCCGAGTCGCCAGTGCCAATAGCACAAACCCGCCAATAAACAGAAGGCCCGTAAGTGTGCCTAAGAGGAGAAATTTTGGATCAGCATCACGGATCGCGGGATTGTGTCCGAGGGCCAGGACGAACGCGACCACGATTGCAGCAACGACATAGTTTACAGAAACGAGCCCTAAGCCATCAACATCATGTAGTCCTGCAATCTTGAACAAGACACCGAACGCCAGCGAACAGGTGATCGCAAACAGCAGAAATATCATTGTGGGCCGAGTTCAAAAGTTCGCAGCGTCAACGGTTGATCTACTGATCGATGAAGTTGAAATAGTTTAATCGCTTCGGATTGACGTCGACGTCGCGAATCAACAGCCCACGTGGGAGGTGTAATTCCGGCTCGATACTCCCGGTCGTATCAACCCGGATGTCATCAAATGATACCGTCGCGTAAAATTCCGGTGACGACTGGGATCTTGCGTAGTCCGAAAGCCTAACCCTGTACGTAACGGTAACAATTTCTGGGACTAGTGTGGCAACGCTTCGTGCATTCGGCGCCCTCGTAATTCGAATACCCAGTTTGC
>CBDTVC010000125.1:0-7481 GCA_965363925.1 uncultured bacterium
GCCTTGCCGGCCACCAGCGCCACCGCATCGCGAATAGCCTGAACCGTACGGCTGATGTCACCACTGTTTGTGTTCCATCCGCTGACTGACACGCGCATACATCGCATGCCCTGCCACGTCGTTCCCGAAAAAAACGCTTCTCCAGAAGCCACGATCGCGGCTGTGACGGCATCCGTTTGCCTGTCGTGGTCTGCGTCGGTGGCGTTTGCTCCGGAAGCACGAAATCGGATCAAGCCCTGATTAATAATTGGTGCATAGATCTGTTCGACGCCTTCAATCTCCGAAGCATCCGCGACGATCTGCGAGGCAAAACGACAACCATCCGAAATCATCTGCGCAATACCCTCGCGGCCGAGGCTTGCAATCGCCGCGTAGGTTGCAAAGCCACGCGCACGTCGCGAATACTCCGGATTCCAGTCAACCGAGTCGCGCGCCACTTTCGAATGGCTGAGATAACTTGCCCGATGGCCAAAGGCTCTGAAATGGGCATCCCGGTCGGCAACAAACGCGTATCCGCAATCATATGGGACGTTGAGCCATTTGTGTCCATCCGTTGCCCACGAGTCAGCGTGCTCGACCCCTTTCGTTAGGTGCCGGTGCGACGACGTTGCTCCGGCCCAAAGTCCGAATGCCCCATCGACGTGAATCCACGCGTGATAGTTTCTAGCGATTGGAATGAGCTCTTCGAATGAGTCGAAGGCACCCGTATTCAGGTCGCCCGCCTGAAGAAGAACGATCGTGGGTTGATCGGGTGCGGTTTGTAATACGGCCTCAAGTCCGGCCGGCGACAAGACTGAAGCGCCAGTGGGGACGTCAACGATTGCATCGCGTCCCATGCCGAGTACGCGAAGCGCACGTTCAATGGTTCCATGCCGCTGATCGCTTGTGACGACTCGAATTTTGGGCGCGCCGAACAATCCTTCTGACTCAACATCCCAACCGTGCCGTGCGAGTACGGCGTTACGTGCAGCGGCGAGGCACGTAACATGTGCCATTTGACACCCTGTAACCAAGGCAAAGCTGGCCGACGGCGGCAGGCCAAGTAAATCAAGCAACCACTCGCCGCATACTTCTTCAACAACGGATGCCGCAGGCGCAACAGCAAACATTCCCGCATTCTGATCCCAAGTTGACGTAAGCCAGTCGGCAGCGAGGGCGGCTGGCACGGAGCCGCCGATCACCCAACCGAAGAACCGGCCTCCCGTGACGTCGTGTAAACCGCCGGCCACGTTAGCGACAAGCTGTTCGATAACGGCAACCGGATCCGATCCGGTTGCCGGGATGGGTTGGTTGAGTCGCGACCGCAGTTCATCCAGCGAGGACGTTGCTGCGACGTGGCTTTCGGGAAGTGCGTCGATGTATGATAGTGCGTGCTGAACGGTTTTCTGAAGCAGCTGGTTGTAGTCGGGCCGGATCGGCATTCTGATAGTTGTCCGATTAAATGATGGACTCAATTCATGGATGTTCGTGGTCGCCCGCGGAACGTTTGCCAACATAGGCAAATGGTGCGACGTCGTTCGGATTATCGATGCCCGCAATCAAGTGAAGACCTCAAGGTTAATTCAACTACAGGTCTGCGAGCACAGTTGCTGGAGTTTTTGTCTTTTGCGGGGCGTCGACTGGTTGGCTAGCTTAGCAGCGGGGTTAGTGGGTTTAGCCCGCCCCGGGCAGGAGGCATTGACATTCGTAACGAGGCCGCTCGTGCCGATACTCAATCAACACACTTGAAACACGTTTGAGACATGACGGAAACGCCTGACGAAATAAGAACGCTCTTTGACCGCGATCTGAGCTGGCTCTCGTTTAACGAACGTGTGCTGATGGAAGCGGGAGATCGGTCCGTTCCGTTGTACGAACGGATCAAGTTTGTCGCGATTTTTTCCTCGAACATCGACGAGTTCTTTAGGGTTCGCTTCGCGGACATCCGCCGTATAGCGCGCCTGAATAAAAAGAAGTTGAGCAAGAGCGTCGGGATCACTGACCCCGAACAGCTCATCCATAAAATTCGCAAAACGACTCTCCGCCAACAACGAGAGCTCGGCCGAATCTACGCCGAGGAAATAATTCCCGACTTGCAGAAAGAGGGGATTGTCCTTTACCAGGACTCTCTGTTCCATGAAGGCCACGCCGAGTTTGTCGAAGAGTACTTCTACAGTAGCATCCTCTCGTTCCTACGTCCTCGCCTTTGCTACAAGAAAGACGATGTCTTCTTCAAGGATCGGGCACTCTACTTTGCGGTAGAACTCTCGGGAGGCGAAGGCGACTCAATTCTGGGCGTAGTCAATATCCCATCCGACCATCTGCCGCGGTTTGTTGAGTTGCCGTCCATCGACGGTGTATGCTACTACGCGCACATCGACGACATCGTCCGACTGTTTCTACCGGTGATTTTTCAAGGGTTCGAAATACTCAATTGCACTTCTGTCAAGCTTAATCGAGATGCCGAATTGTATCTCGGAGACGAGTTCGGGGAAGACATTGTTCAGAAGATTCAGAAGACACTTGCGCGTAGAGACGTTGGCGTCCCAGCGCGATTTTTGTACCAGGCGGATAGTCCGGAATCGCTGCTAAAGATGTTGATGGAAATCATCGGTCTCGAGTCGAACGATATGGTTCGGGGCGGACGCTACCATAGTATGTTTGATCACTTCGGATTGCCAAATCCAAAAGGATCACACCTTTTGTACAAAAGCCGGAGGCCCCTCTCACATCGCACCTTCAAGCAGGATCGCTCGGTCTTGCAAACTGTTGCAAAGAAAGACGTGCTGCTGCACTTTCCGTACCAACGGTACGACTACGTACTGCGCTTCTTCAACGAAGCGTCGCTCGATCCGAAAGTAAAAGAGATAAAGGCGTCTATTTATCGGGTCGCCGAGGAGTCGCATGTCGTTAACGCTCTAATCTCTGCTGCGGAAAATGGAAAAAAAGTCACTGTATTTGTTGAAGCAAAAGCCCGGTTCGACGAAGCAAACAATTTGAAATGGGCGAAGAGAATGAGAGAGGTCGACATCGATGTTCACTTTAGTGACGTTGACCTCAAAGTCCATGCAAAAGTAGCGCTCGTGAAAGGCGAACGGTCCGACGGTACCGCGATCAGTTACGCATTTCTCGGAACTGGAAATTTCAACGAAAAGTCCGCGGAAGTTTATGCAGATCATGCACTACTTACGTCCAACGAAGAACTGACGGCGGAACTGGATAGCACGTTCGACCTGATCTTTGGAATCAGAAAGGAGATTGCGCTAAAGCATTTGCTCGTTTCTCAGGTCAATTTAGTCCCGCGCCTCAAGGCACTCATTGATACTGAAATAGCAAACGTCAAGGAAGGTCGGCGCGGACAGATCGTATTGAAGCTGAACAATATTCAGGATCCGATCATGATCCGACGCCTTTACGCTGCGGCAGCTGCGGGTGTTGAAGTAGTTCTTATCGTGAGAGCGATCTGTTGTATCAAGCCGGTCAAGAATATTCGACTTGTCCGACTAGTAGATAAGAACCTGGAACACGCTCGCGTGTATCGCTTCCACAATGACGGCAAGCAAATCATGTACCTCGGATCTGCGGATTGGATGGAGCGGAATTTGTACAGACGGATTGAAGTGGCCTTTCCGATTGCGAAAGGGCGTATGAAGCGGGAGATCAACAAATGTCTTGAACTCCAGCTCAACGACAACACTAAACTGGTAGAGATTGGAGAAGGGCTACAGAACATACCCGTCGAGCAAATCGGTGACCCGATTCGGGCACAGGTTGATTTTGGGAATTGGTTGGAATCGGAGTACAACGTTCCCGCATCGGATGTCAAGAATCGCGCTGAAGGAGAGAAGAGTGTGGGCTGAACGCCGCGTCGTTCCAGCCTGCGCTCGACCGTTCTTCTCGAAGAACTGAATGGGGGATGGTGCCATCGAGCAACATCTACCTTTCTTCGTTTGGCGTCCTCCGCGAGCGCAAGCGTTAGTGTGAGCGTAGCACTTTCTGCGTGAGACGTTTGCCATCCGCGTCCACAACAATGAGGTAGAGTCCCGAAGCAGCGCGTTCACCTGAACTCAAGTGACCATCCCACCGAATATCCATTGTACCAGCATCGACGGCGCGCTCAAGCACGACTGCGGCAACCCGACCTGTGACGTCATAAACCGATGCACGCACTTGCGATTGCTTGGGTAGGGTAAGCTGAACCGTAACGTGTTCGTCGAACGGGTTTGGATACGCGCTGTCGAGTCCTAACTCAGTTGGAAGCTGCTGTTCCAGGTTGCGCGCTCCGACCGTAAGCTCGTCGGAGCTAGAACCGATGCTCGCCATTACCTGCACTTCAGCCATGCTCAGAAAATTCTTACCTGAAAGCTGGACACGTACGTAGCGTCCATTAGCCAAAACCGGAATCGCGTTCTGCTCGGCCGCCTGCCCTTGACGGAAGATATTCACTACGCCCGATTGAGAAATCGTCGATGACAAATCCTTTGACGAAAACGGATCAACCGAAACAAGGACATGGAAATCTGAAAGGCGGCTCTGGCAGCAGTCAGTCCGACTCCAGATGACGATTTCGTCAATGCTCGCGACTTGTCCGAGATCGGCTTCCCACCAGGCGTTCGTATCGGGGCCTGTGTGGGTTACAGAATTGCTGTTGAAATAGCGACCATTCGTTTCGTCATCGATCGCTCGTTCAGGAACGCCGTCGTATGCGGTAGATGATTGCGAAACGGTTGCAGACAGCGCTACGTTCTCCGGCTGTCCGGTCGGGCCACTTACTGTCCAGACGAAAGAGCCTGATGCCTGAGCAGTACCATCGGTGACCGTTACATTTACCGTCGTGGATACTGGCGCATTCAGGGTTCCCGTGACGAGTCCGGAATTGGCGTTGACGGTCAAGCCGGATGGCAGGGGTGTCGCGGTGTAGTTCAAGTTGTCGCCATCCGGGTCGGTCGCAACGATCTGATAGCTGATTGCACTTCCAACCGTCGATGACCGATTCGCGACCGTCAAAACAGGGGGTAGGTTGCCACCACCGCCCGATCCGGTTCCGATAATTTCGACTTCCGCCAGGTTCAGGAAATTCTTTCCCGCGAGTTGAACGCGCACATATCGGCCAGAGCCCCCAACTTGAATTGTTGTTGGACGCGCGGCGGTGCCCGGCACAGCGAAGTCGCGAACCCCCGTCTGGGATTGAGTCGTCAAGAAATCCGTCGACGAAAACGGCGTTGATGAAACGAAGACATGAAAGTTTGTCACGCGGGACGAACAGCAGTCGTCCCGATTCCAAATCCGGATTTCTGACAACGGAGAGTTCCCTCCGAGATCCGCTTGCCACCACGCATTCTGGTCGTGCCCGGTGTGCGTCGTCGCACTGAACCCACCACCTGTAACACCGTCGTTGCCTCGGCTGGCGACACCTCCATATGCTATCGACGATTGTGATACCGTCGCACTCAGCGCGAGGTTGTCGTCACCGCCAGTCGTTGGAGGCCCATCTGCGCAGTAGGTCGAGTTACTGTCTTCGCCAGTATGCGAGCGCCAGCCAGCCAGGTTAAGCATCTGGCCACCATCACGCTGGAAAACGTTAGTTTTTGCCTCGTCACACCAATTGTTGTTGTTTGATGTCAAGTTGCCAACAAACTCTGCCCAACGAGTGCTGTTGACGGTCGTACCGATCAGGTACGGCCCAGAGCCGAGAAATTCGTTGCCAGTCATGGTCCAGTAGCGAGTCAGGACCGTTTGATATTGGTTTGTCTCGAAGTTCGATATTCCGCGGCCGTTGTTGTTGCCGCTAATCCGCATCGGGCTCGTACCGTTCCGATCGAACGTATTGTCAATGAGTGAGACGCGTTCGGCCATTCCCGTGAAAAGGCCATGGCGGAGGTTGTCCGTGAACTGCGAATTCGAGATAGTTATTGGTCCCTGAACGGCTTCGAGAAACATGCCATCGTTTTCGTTATTCGAAACATCGATTTCGTCGAACGACGCATCTATAACATCGGTGTCCAACCAGAGTCCGCGGGTGAAGTTGTCGCGGAGGTTGAATCGACGGACTGTTACATCGTGTGTGCTCTCGATGTTGGTGCCGCCAGTGGTCCATCCAGTGAACGGAGTTTGGTTTGGGATACTACCTTGGAGGTATCCGCGCCAGTTGTTTCGGAGCGCTTCTGAGTCCTCGATGAGCACACCTTTCTCTCGCCACATCGCCATGCCTCTGCCGCCGTTGTCATTGATCTTGGATCGGCGGATCGTGAGCCCGCTGCCGACGCCAACGTACAAGCCGGTCCAGTTTGAGAAACGGAATTCAGAGTCTTCGATGGTGACGTTGTTCGATCCGACAATCCGTACTTGCGACCGCGCGTCAAGCCACGGGTCCGTCGACTTTTCGAAAACGATGCCGCGGATGGTGATGTTGTTTTCGTAGTCCTGATTCCATAGCTCCTCGCGAATCGCGACCTCCTTGATCGCTGACCCGAAGTTGACATTTTGTGGCGGATAAACATACAGGCGATTCGCAGTCTCGTCTACGTAGAATTTGCCTGGACTCAGGTCGCTTTGATTCAGGACGGGGTCGAGACGCTGATTGTTCAGGTAGACCATCTCTCTACGAAGAACTATATCTGTCAAGTCATTGATCGTGTTTGTCCATGGTGCGTCGGTGACGCCCCAATTGTACGACCAGTTGTGTGAATGGACGTTGCCTTGTTGCGACCATCCCGAAGACCAGACATCCGCACCTGAAACAACAGGTTTATTGCCTGGATTCTGCGCTTCGACCCGGATTGGAGTCTGGTTGTTGGGCTGGTTGGATGGGAAGTTCGTGTACGTCCGCAAATTGATCGATTCGCGGTAGGTAGCCGGGTAGACGAGGATCCGGGTGGATGTCGAGTTTCGTTTACTGTTGATCGCACGGGACATCGCGGCGTTGATCGTTTTCAACGGAGCTGTGGATGAGCCGCCATTCGTGTCGGACGCATTTGAGGCGTTTCCGTTTACATGAAGGGTCACGTCGAATGACTGCGCGATCGCGGTCGGAGACGCGATAGCGAACGCCACAGAAAACGAGAGCACAGCCGCACAGATGCTACCGGCCCGTTTGAGGTTCGGAGTACACATAATATCCAGGTTTTGGGGCGACAGGCGAGTCTCTGGTGCTGGGACTCGTGGAGCCAACGCGTAACAACTCAGCGGGATTGGTGGGAGCGCTGTCGAAGACCGACAAGTTAATCGGTTTGGCGTCTCTCGACAAGTGTCTTCGGTTCCGGCTTATACGCATCCGGGTCCCGCGACATACGAGTACCTCGCTTCCCAGATTCAGGGGCTACAGAACATACCCGTCGAGCAAATCGGTGACCCGCTTCGGGCACAGGTTGATTTTCGGAATTGGTTGGAATCGGAGTACAACGTGCCAGGATCAGACCAGAAAAACCGTGCGACAAGGAGCTGACGTATCTGGCTAAACTTCGCGTCGTGCCAATCCTTGCCAGCGTGATCCGATTAGCCAT
>CBDTVC010000126.1:0-7463 GCA_965363925.1 uncultured bacterium
TTGAACGTCAAGGTGAAGACGGGCAGACTCAGGTTACGGCTGTTAACGCGGTGGGTCTGGCGGCTCGGATTATTGCGTGGGCCGTCCTGTTCGTCCTGGCGTTGGACAATTTCGGTGTTGACATCACTGCGTTGATTGCTGGCTTGGGTATTGGCGGCATCGCCATTGCACTTGCCGTGCAGAACGTACTGCAGGACTTACTCGCGTACATCTCGATTGTCGTCGATAAACCGTTTTCGCATGGTGACTTCCTGGTTATGGGCGAGTTCGCTGGTTCGGTCGAACACATCGGAATTAAGTCGACTCGACTCCGGAGTCTTTCGGGAGAGCAGCTTGTGTTCTCAAACAACGATCTATTGGGAAGTCGAATCAGGAACTATCGACGCATGTACGAACGCCGGATCGCTTTTGAGGTGGGTGTAACCTACGACACGCCGAGAGAGACACTCGAACGAATTCCGGGCATGATCAAGACCATTATTGAATCGGCTGAAGATGTTCGATTTGATCGCTCACACATGAAGTCGTTTGCGGATTCTTCGATCATGTTCGAGACGGTTTTCTACATGACGAAGCCTGAATACGCCTTGTATATGGACCGTCTACAAGCGATCAATCTTCAAATACATGAAGCGTTCGAATCGGAGTCGATCAGCTTTGCGTTTCCAACTCAATCAATTCACATTGAGAGCATGCCGGAGGGCTGACGGTG
Source organism: uncultured bacterium (assembly GCA_965363925.1). Taxonomy (GTDB): domain Bacteria; phylum Bacteroidota; class Rhodothermia; order Rhodothermales; family JABDKH01; genus JAGQWL01. The sequence goes on from CBDTVC010000126.1 coordinate 713, forward strand.
ACGCGGGCCTTCGTTTTTGCTCGCTGAGGACGCCGTGGCGTCACGACATGGCGTCACGACATGGCCTGATTTGAGGATTCTGCGATCGCTTTGCGCACGGCCGGTGCAACGACAGTTCCGTACAGCTCAATGCAACGAAGCACTTTGTCGTGTGGCATCGGTCCCAATGTGAATTGGGTCATGAAGCGCGTGTTGCCAAATAGTTCGTACTCGTACAGCATCTTGTCGATGATTTGCTGCGGGTCGCCTACGAGCATTGCTCGTCGCGGAGAGCGTTCCGTTTCAAAGTGCTCACGTGTTGGCGGCGGCCATCCCCGTTCACGACCAATTCTACCCATCGTCGCGAGGTAGGGCGGAAAGGCGAGCTCCGCCGCATCCGCAGAATCATCTGCGATGAAGCCGTGGGAGTTGATACTGACTTGCAATTTGGTAGGGTCGTGTCCAGCCGCGACAGCCGTGTCTCGATAAAGCTTAACGAGAGATCCAAAACGGGCTGGCTGACCGCCGATTATTGCGACTGCAAGCGGAAGGCCAAGCCGCCCGGCCCGCATCACCGATTCAGGCGTTCCGCCAACCGCAATCCAAATCGGTAACGGGTCCTGTGCTGGTCTCGGATAGATTGACTGATTGTCCAAGGCCGCTCGATGTTTGCCAGACCAACTCAACGTTTCTTCTGCACGAAGTCGGAGCAGAAGCTCAAGCTTTTCTTGAAACAGGGAGTCGTACTCCGCCAGATCGTATCCGAAAAGCGGGAACGATTCAATAAACGAACCACGGCCTGCCATAATCTCTGCCCGTCCACCCGATAGCAGATCGATCGTGGCAAATTGCTGAAAAACACGAACCGGATCTTCCGAACTCAGCACGGTCACCGCACTCGTCAATCGAATCGTTTTGGTGCGAACCGCCGCTGCAGCCAAAATGGTTGAGGGGCTAGATACAGCATAATCCGGTCGGTGGTGCTCTCCGACGCCGAAGACATCCAGTCCGACCTGATCCGCAAGTTCGATCTCTTCAAGAAGATTTTGGAGGCGGCTTGCTGGATCCAATTGGCGGCCCGTACTCGGGTCGATCGCGACCTCAGCAAAGGAATAGATTCCTATTTCCACGTAGCGATTGCCTTTTGCAAGAGTTTTTGACGGTTCGGTGCGGTCGTAGTAGGCGCCAAACGCCGAAAATGCGATTTTTTTCGTTGTACTTAGTGGAGCCGGAATGGTTTTGACACCAATCGAGCTCTGCTCACTCACAGCTAACCTCGGATACCTGAGACCGGAATAAATGGCTACTATTACCAATCCTCGTGTGGAAAAGGTATTCGATTCTTTTCCCGAAAACCTGCAGGAGCCCTTGCACTCATTGCGGAAAATGATCCTCGCCACCGCCGCCGAAACCGAGGGGATCGGGCGAGTGGAAGAGAAAGTTGTCCGCGGTCTGCCTGCGTATCTAACGTCGGAATCTCGCAGCGGTACGACGGTTCGTATTGGACCCGTTCGTGATCGTCCCGGATATTATGCCGTCTTTTTCAACAGCCAGCTTGACCTTGTCGAATCGTTTCGGACTCAGTTTGCGGGTTTGTTCGAATTTGAAGGCATGCACGCAATTGCGTTTCATTATAACGCCGAAATCCCATTGTCAGCCGTATGTTCTTGTATTCGCAGTGCGCTAACGTATTACCTTGAAGAAGAGGTTGTACACTAACATTGAAATGAAGGACATCATTGAGCTTGCCCAAAGAGCCACGCGTTAAAGCGGTATATAAATCTTATCCGCGTGAGATCCGCGATCGATTATATGAGCTCCGCGAACTAGTGCTGGAAGTTGCGGCCGAAGACGAACTCATTGGACCATTGGAAGAAACTCTGAAGTGGGGAGAGCCAGCCTACCTTACGTCTGCCACACGCTCGGGCAGTACCATCCGGCTTGCACCTGTTCGTGGCAGGGATGACAAAGTCGCACTCTTCTTCAATTGCCAGACTGATCTTGTGTCGACGTTTCGGGATCAGTTTGGAGAACTGTTTGAGTTTGAGGGGAATCGAGCAGTAATTCTCGATGTCGACGGAGAATTGCCTGTTGAAGCCGTTTCGTCTTGCGTACGATCCGCACTAACCTATCATGCTCGCAAGAAAAGGCGATAGCTGCCAATCAGCCTGTTGTTGGCGGCCATTTGGGATAAGTCTATGTCCAACGCAATAGCATTTCTCCGTGGATTAAATGTGGGTGGTCATCGTGTCTCGATGAACACCCTCCGAGAGACTCTCGAGGCCGCGGGTTTGGCAGGTGTTCAAACAGTAATCGCCAGTGGAAATGTCCTGTTCGAGATCAAGCGCGCCAAGCCCCGAAGTCTTGAGTCCAAGATCGAAAAGGCACTGCGAAGTGAACTTGGCTACGAAGTAGATACGTTTGTCCGCTCGCACGACGACCTCGTTGTAATTGAGTCGTCAGACGTGGTCGCTGAGGCAAGCGAGTTGGGGTGGAATTTGCACGTGGCATTTCTCAAGGAGCCAGCGACGAAGACCGTAGCGACCTCATTTGCAGGACTTCAGACACCCGACGATCTTTTTCGTGTCGACGGCCGCGAAGTCTACTGGATCCGTAATGGCGGTATTTCTACTTCGAGTGTGCAACAGAAACACCTGAACGCCGCGCTGGAAAAGCGGACTAACACGATGCGTAATTTCAACACGATCCGCAAAATCCTGAAAAAGATGGGCTGAGTGCAAGCCCCGGGTGCGACAAAGCGGTGCGCTAATTGCGTTTGTTTTTCCGATTGTGCTTTTGCACATCCTTGTACATTTTGTGCAACGACTTTTCGTGTTTCCGCTGCGCAAACGTTGACTCCGCCTTCCGCCGGTCGAGAAACGCCACTTCGCGCATCAATTTCAGATAAGAAGCAAAACGGGCGGGGTCGATCCGTCCGTCTTCGATTGCTTGCTGGATAGCACACCCCGGCTCGCTTTCGTGTGCACAGTCGGCAAACCGACATTGTGTGGCGAGTTCCTCGATTTCCGCAAACGTTTGCTGGACGTCCTCCTCCTCAGCCCATAATTGTAATTCCCTCATCCCGGGTGTATCGACCAGCAGCGTGCCACCCGGAGTTATGAACAGTTCTCGAAACGTGGTGGTATGTCTACCGCGGCTATCATCTTCGCGGACGGCAGTTGTCTGAAGACTGTTCTTGCCCAGGATGTGGTTCACAATCGACGATTTGCCCACTCCAGATGACCCAAGTAAAGCAACGGTTTTGCCGGGGACGAGATACGGCGACAGCGGCTCCGTCCCGCTATCGGTCATGGTACTAACGGCGATCACATCTATGCCAATTGCCACTTTCGAGACCGCAGCAATCTTCTCTGGGATATCCGAAACCAGGTCTGCTTTGTTTAGAACGACGACAGGTGTTGCACCGGAATTCCAGGCAAGCGTAACGTAGCGTTCGATGCGCCGCAAGTTGAAGTCGTTGTCGAGTCCGCTCACCAGGAATACCGTATCGATATTAGCTGCGACGACTTGTTCGCGTGTGGTAGCGCCCGCAACCTTTCGTGAAAACGAACTGGCCCGAGGCAACACCCGATGAATCGTGACCAGTTCACTAGCGGGACGTGGCGAAACAATGACCCAATCACCAACTGCGGGAAATTGGGCAGGATCGTCGCTGTGGTCGGTTACAAAACGCGCAGACACTTCGCCAGCCCTTGGACCGGTTCCGGACAGCAGCTGATATCGGTGTCGATCCTGACGGGAAACGCGGGCCGCAAATAACGCACTACGTTCATCTGCAGTCAGAGGCAGTTCATCGATCGATGCTTCGTAGAGGCCTTCCAGTCGATCAGTCCAGCCGAATTCTTGAAGGGACGGTGTCATCGGTTTTTGCATTTGATGCGGCAGGAATTGCAGGATCGCTTAAACGTGCAATTTCAAGCAGGCAATTCGTGAGGTTACTGCCAATCTATTGCATTTGTTCGAATAACCGACTTATCTATCTGTGGCGATTGTGTCGCCCGTCTGTTTGCGCAAACATTCTAATGAAGTTCAGCCGGAAATGAATAGAAGAGAATTGATCAAACTGGGAAGTGTCGTGGCTGTTGCTGCACCCTTCCTACAGATCGGATGTGGGGTTCGTGAAGACAACGTCCGCCGCCTGTTTTACGATCCGCTTGATATTGAGCGCATCCGTGCTGCGGCACAATCGCCCAGGCTTGCCGGGACGTTAAGCGATTGGGCGAACGCTGATCCGACAGTCATTCGTACGACGATTGAACGTCCCTTGGTGACTGGCGATTTGTTGTCCCATTTGTCCACTTCGATGACGACGATTTTTCAGCAGTGCATTGTTCACCTTGTTTCCGGTAGCCAGCAAAGCGAGGCGCATATTATCCGGGGCTTGGAAGTCCTCGACGAGCTGCCTGTTTGGGACTACATGCGCGACGGCGACGAAAAAAGCAATGGCGATGAAAGCAAAGGCGAAGAAGGTAAGGGCGACGTACTTGGACTGATGCGCGCCTCAAAGGCCAGCGGGTGTACGCTCTTATGTATGCAGGTGCTCGGAGACAAGATCGATCCTGCGCGGCGGACTGCTCTGCTAAAAGGGGTTGCCGATAAAGGATGTGAGCCGTGTCATCGCACACTGATGCACATGGACAATCCTGGAACAGAGAAGGGCTGGGGAGTGCAGGCCGACTACCGCGAACGGGTAGACGTTGACATGTCCAACTGGCCTACCATTCTAGGCAACAACAACCTGCGAGCGATTCCGACGATGGGGCTTGGTCTCGGTGCACTCGCTCTTGTCGGGATTGATTCGCGGGCAGAACAGTGGCTTGAGAAATCCGTAGCTAGCTCGAAGACCTTCCTCGCACTCCTTGATGAGGACGGTAGCTACTTTGAGGGAATCAGTTATATCGACTTTGCGTTTCGTTCGCTCTTCCCGTTTTTCGATGCGTACGATCGCCTACGGGGAGACGTGGATTGGAATCAATTTGCAAATTTCCATGGCGTCTGCGAATACATCGCGGTATTGCAGAATGGCGTCCGAGAAGATGGGCGTCCAGATATTATCAACCTGTCGGACGCTCGCGACTCGGTGTTCACCTGCGTCCCGGCATGGATTGCCCAGCGCAACGGTGATTCTCTTGCACAGTATGCTGCGCAGCACTTTGCTCAGCCAGGTTTCTATGCGGATTTCTTCTGGTACGATCCGGATGCCCCATCATCCAGGCCGGATGATTCGTTGTTAAACGCTCAATTGGATTTGGATTGGGTTGTTTGCCGGACTGGCTGGGGCGGAGATGACACGGTGGTAGGGTTGCGCTCGGGCCCTCCGACAAATCATGAACACGCAGACCGGAACAGCATTCAGATCAAGAGCCGAGGTGAGCGTCTGCTAACCGACCCGTTCGGGGCATCGTACAATCCGCAAGACGCGCACTGGTTACTGCGCCTTACAGCTGCTCACAATGCTGTCCTGATCAACGGTCAAGGTCATCAATACCACAACGGTGAACAAGGGACCAGCGAGGGCTTGGCAAAGGCCGAGATCATCAACTTTACCGACGATGGTGAAATCGTCCACTTTACGAGCGACGCGACACACGGATACAATCTGGTCAATCCAGCGATAACCAAGGTGGTTCGATCAGTCCTTTTTATCAAGCCAGACGTTGTCGTTTTGATTGATCAAATAGCAAGCGACCGCGCTGTTGAAATTGCCATCCACTTCCACCCTGACAATCGAGATGAACAAGCAAAACTCGATGTTAAGGCGTATGAGCACTTTACGCTGAGCCGTCCCAATGCCAAATTGTCTTGTACTTACATGTCGGATGTACCCGTTCGAGCGCGCGCAACACAATTGGACCTTCCGCAGGATGTCGGACGGTTTCCTTTTGTCGAATTGCTAAGTGCGAGATCCGCGGATGCCACCGTCGTCACTGCCATGAAGATCTCAGGAGCGGAATCACTGCCCGCCGGTGACAAGGAGATCAAGTCCGAGCATCCTTTGTTGCAAAGGGAATTTGATGGCGCTTGGCGCGTCACGGTACCGGGCGCCACAGCACGAATTCACGTCGACGACCGCGTTCCCACGATTCAGGTTGAACGGATTGCCTGACGTGACAGGTAGCCCATCCGCACTAAGTCCTGTTCGAGGATCGGCAATACACGTTCTTTTTCCTCGTCGGTAAGCCGATCTTGCCATGATCCAACAGATGCCGCGGTGACGGGCTTCTCGATGTTTCGGTGATCCTTTAGCCCCGCGACGTCCATTAGATCCGATTGACCCGGCTCCAGCATTTTCGGACTGTAGGACGCACCGATATGCGCACACAACGATTGGATAGTTGTTGCCGGATCTTCGACGAGGTTTTCGTAGCGTATCAGCATCAGATCACCGTCAGGAATCGACGACTTGAGGTCTTCCCACACCCTGATGCTATTGGTCCAATTGTTGGCAGCAACGACTGGGTCAGACTGGATACCAAAATTCTGTTTGTTCGCGCGCGCAAACGAACTGACAACATCGCGACCGTCTCTCAGCACAAAAACTACCTTGCTCCCGGGAATCAAAGCCTTTAAGTAGTGGTATCCGCGTGTATTGGCTGGGGTCTTGTCCCCCCACAAGCTGATATGCTTGCCACTTGACTCTGCCAGGTTGTTGTTGACGTGATCAGCCGTGGACCTCTTGCTTGACTCCCACGGCCATCTTGTAAAGAACGGTCAGCACCAGGGCGCCCATGGCATATACGCCCAGAGTGAT
>CBDTVC010000127.1:0-7440 GCA_965363925.1 uncultured bacterium
CCGCTCAAAGAACGAAACGAAGAATTCGAGCGCCGATGTCTGGTTACAACGTTGGATGCCGTAGCGGACGCATTGTCGTTGAAAGATATCGTGTATGGCGCGGAATCGGGGCGGATTTGGCAAGCCAATCCAAACTTCTTCAAACCAAAGGAGCGAATCGATCAGGTACTACTCGATAATTTGATTGAATCGCACGCGTTGCTTTGTGACGCTGAATTATCGTCCGATGCGGCACAGGCGTTGCTCATCCAAGCTATGTTCATAGCGTATCTGGAAGATCGCGGGATTACAAATAGTGAATATTTTCGATCGGCGACGGGACAGTCGGTGGAGAGTTTCTGGGACCTTTTGACGTCAAAAAAACCCCGATTGCTTGGTCTATTGTTTGATGGTCTAAGAGAAGATTTCAACGGCGATTTGTTTGTTGCACCTTGTTCGTTCGAATCTGCGACAGCACCTCCCGACCTTACTGAAACCCATTTGAATATCCTCGCTCGGTTTCGCTCTGGACGTGAGGAGATGGGATCAGGAGGCGGGCAGTATCGATTCTGGGGCTATGACTTTAGATACATTCCTGTTGAGCTGATCAGTGCCGTTTATGATCGATTTTTGGGCGAGAGGGAAGAGGAGAGGAGAGCACAGGGGGCTTACTACACGCCGATGTACTTGGCCGACACCGTTGTATCTCAGGTATGGAGTCTGCTATCTACGAAGGTAAAAGATGGTGGACGATTTCTTGACCCCGCCTGTGGGTCAGGAGTGTTTTTGGTCCGCTCCTTCCAACGGCTATGTGAGCAATGGCGTGCTAACCATCGTTCAAACACTATCCCGTGGAATAGTCTTCAAAAAATCCTGAGTCGACTTAATGGTTGGGATTTAAACGGTGGGGCTGTTCGGGTCGCGGTTTTCTCTCTTTACATTGCCTTGCTCGAGGAGGTTTCGCCGCCGGATATTCGACGCTTGCTCAATCAAGGAAAAATTCTCCCGCAGCTCTGGAACAAAAATCTTATTGCGTGCGATTTCTTCGAGCCAACGCGTGATGCGGAGCGATTCGACGTCATAATCGGCAACCCGCCGTGGACGAGTCGGCGCGGTCCCGACAGATCATCTGTGCGATGGTCTGCGTCCCACAATACACCTATGCCAGGAAAAGAAATTGCGTGGGCGTTCACTTGGAAAGCATTGCGACATATTTCGAAGAACGGAATAATATCGTTTCTACTTCCGGCTATGGGTTTCCTACACAACAATGCCGGAAACACCGTTCGTGCGCGGCGGCGACTTTTTTGCGACGGTCGAATTTGGCGCTTAGTAAATTTCGCGGACTTGCGTTTTCAGCTTTTTGACGGGGCAACGAGTCCTGCCGCCCTCTTTGTCTTTAGTAAGAACGAAGCACCTGAAAGTCCGTACGAATTTGACTATTGGGCACCGAAAGCAGACCTGAATCTCCGACTAAAGCGACTCATCACTCTGTCTAGCGCAGACAAGATGATCCTCAGCTCGAAGTCTGTATCGGCCGACACATTGACGTTCAAACGACGCTTGTGGATGCGCGAGCCCGATGCGAAGTTATTTAGTTACTTATCCTCATTCGGGACAATTGGGGATCGGGTAAGCGCCTATCGTACCGTGGGAAAAGACAATCAAGACGATCATGATAATTGGGTAATTGGTCAGGGTTTTCAGCCAGTTACCGATTCTGACACCGCCAATCAGAGTGTTGGGCACCCGACGAGCCAGCTTGTCGGAAAACTGCCATATTTGCCGATAGAACATTTTAGTGTCCTAGCGCAGGATTCACGTGATTTGTCTCCTTGGCACAGTAATACAGTTCGCCGACGGGGGTTCGAAGAGGGGTTCGTCGGAAGCCGCATACTAATACCTAGAGGAATTTCGACTGCACAATATCGATTGCGGGCTAGTTACGTCGAAGAACCGATTACATTTCGGCACATCATTCAAGCTATCCGTGTTCCCAGCCGAGACAGCGACAGTGCGAGACTTCTTACGGCCTTGCTAAATAGCAGAGTTATGATTTGGTTCGCGTTTCACGGAACCGATTCTTTCGGTTCAGAACGTCCCGAAGTAAAACAAGCAGAACTGCTACGTCTTCCATTTCCAGCGTCGCCAGATTTGCCAGAACCACGTCGCGCATTACGTGCCAAAGAACAGTTGGTCGAAGTGATTCGCAATGCGGTGGAAGTACGGCACAGCCCATTCACGTTAGCGGGCGATGGTGACAGCCTTCTTCAGAAAATTGATCAGCTCGCCTATGATTACTTTTGTCTGTCCACAGATGAGATCATGATTATCGAAGACACGGTAGAGCAAATTATACCTGCGGTTCAGCCAAGTCGAGGTGCGTTTCCAGAGCTTTGGAAACCGAGCAAAGCTGACGAAAGGCGGGAGTACGCGAAGTGGCTCGTTGGTAGCCTATCGGAGTGGTTCGACAACAAGTCAGTGATTCACGCTCGATTGGAAGCCTCGAATTCCGATCTTGCGATTCTGAGACTAACTGTCGACAACAGCAAAGCAGATACAAGCTACTCGGAGAGAGGCGATATATCAGTAAATGCCAGTCTTGCAGAAATCTCCCGGCATCTTGGCCGACCACTGGGCGGCAATTTCCAACTCATGCCCGATTTCAGAGTGTTCGCCGATCGACATCTTTATCTGATTAAACCGTTGCAGAAACGATTCTGGTTAAGGTCGGCGGCATTGGCTGATGCCGACGCGATCGCGTCGGATCTACAGGACAATCTGTTTCTTGATGGTAAGCGGAGTCATGCTTGATGGTACTTGGGGACGCAGCATTATGGACGAGCCTATTTCAAACCGTTGATACACGCCTTTTGCAACGCATGAGTCATGTCTGGCCAACGATTCAAAATGTTCTTGGAGAGCAGCCCGACGAAGATACGATAACGTTGAATTTGGTTGAGGCGCTTCTTAGGGACAACGTCGTCCGACGCATATGTCACTGGCTCGAGTTTCAGTTTGAGCCTGCAGGATATTCGGAGGAGGGAGCTGCCTATAGCAAAGGGAAGATCGATATCGCCGTATTTCTTGATTTTGAGCGAGCCAGGTACTTGGCCTATGAGTGTAAGCGCCTCAATGTTCGAAACGATGGGAAGCGTAGTTCGTTGGCGACGACCTATGTAAAAGACGGGGTGATGCGCTTCGTGAGCGAACAATACGCGAAACGACTACCCATTGGTTGCATGCTTGGCTATGTGATGGACGGGGATATGGCATTCGCCCGAAAGAGAGTACGAAGTGCGATCAAAGCTGAAAAGATCAACATTCGTCTAGAATCTGGACCCAACTTGACTGCGTCAGTGCATTCGGTTGAGCGGTTTTCGACTACGCATAATCGACTCGCAACTAGATCACGGATTGAAATTCGGCACGCGCTTATCCCGTTTTCGTCGGGGCCGCAGTCGTAAAATGAGATGCTCAACTACGTAAACGGTACATTACCGGCAGGTGGTGTTAGCTTAGAGAAGCAAGGGGGATTGGAACGAAACAATGTCGAACGGGCTTTCACAAGACAAAGCGTTGATTTTCCGTATTACTCACCGGAGCAACGTAACGTGGATTCTGGAGAACGGATTCCACTGTGCGAGTTCTGGCGTGAGTGATCCGAATTTCACCAGTATTGGCAGTGCGGATTTGATTATGAAACGAGCAAGTCGTGACATACTGGTGGGCCCCAAGGGGACGCTAAAAGACTATGTTCCTTTTTACTTCACGCCCTATTCGCCGATGATGTACAACATAAAGACGGGCTACGGCGACATCAAGCAGCGGGCCAACAAAAATATCGTAATCTTTGTTTCCTCGTTACACCATCTTGGCGAAAACGATGTTGATTATATTTTTTCAAATCGGCACGCCTATCTACAAACGGCTGAATTTTATACTGACACGGATGATTTGGACAAGCTGGATTGGACGATTATCAAGAATAGAGATTTTCGAAGAGACACGAATGATCCGGGAAAAGTTGAGCGCTATCAGGCGGAAGCTTTGGCCTTTGGCCACGTTCCCATCGAGGCTCTGATAGGGCTAATTTGTTACAATAACGGTGCGAAGACGGCGCTCAAAGACGCAACGAAAGACGCGAATTTGGAGCTGCACGTCAAACCAGGCTGGTATTTCTGATGATTTCATTTACGAAAGGTAATCTTCTCGAGGCGGACGTTGAAGCGGTTGTCAACACCGTCAACGAGGTTGGCGTAATGGGGAAGGGAATCGCTTTGATGTTTAAGGAAGCGTATCCCGAAAATTTCAAGGCTTACGCGCAAGCGTGTAAGTCAGGGGAAGTTCGTGTTGGCGAGGTTTTTGTGACACGCAGAGACCAGCTATTGGGCCCAAAGTGGATAATCAATTTCCCAACGAAGAAGCACTGGCGACAGAATACGAAAATGGACTGGGTTGTTGCGGGCTTAGAGGATCTTCGTGAATTCGTTGTGCGTGAAAACGTGCAATCGATCGCGATCCCGCCGCTCGGTAGTGGCAACGGCGGCCTCGAATGGTCAGAGGTACGACCGAAGATTGTCGATTCAATGGGCAATCTGAGTGACGTTGATGTGATTGTCTATGAACCGACGCGCGAGTACCAGAATGTTTCGAAGCGTGCTGGAGTAAAGAAACTAACGCCCGCACGGGCATTGATCGCAGAGTTGATACGTCGGTATTCAGTATTGGGATTCGAATGCACGTTTCTTGAGGTTCAAAAATTGGCGTGGTTTCTGGAACGAAGTATTCAGCAATTGGGCCTGAATGATCCATTGGACCTCCGATTTGAAGCAGGTATTTACGGCCCCTACGCCAACCGCCTGAGCCATTTGTTAAACGCGTTGGATGGCAGCTATCTACGGTGCGAGAAACGAATCCCGGACGCAGGACCCATGGATCTAGTTCGGTTCGAAGATAAACATAAGGATCATATTGGCGCGTATCTTCGTAGCGGAGATGCAAAAATTTACGCCGAGGCACTTGAGCGAGCCTCGAATCTAATAGATGGTTTCGAATCTCCCCTAGGGCTTGAGTTACTTGCGACCGTCAGTTGGTTGTTGAGTGAAGAAGATCGAAAACCAACGGTCGAAGACATCAAGAAGGGAATAACCGGGTGGCCTGGTGGCAAGAGTGCAGGAGCAAGAAAGCAGAAAATATTTGACGATAGGCAGATTGGTCTAGCGCTGCAGCGGATCGGTCGCACGGCTGTCGCATAAGGGTACAGCGGCTGTCGCCGGCTGCTAGACAATCATGGGCTCATCGAAACGACGAAAGCTGGAACCGCATAACGCTCACCGCATCGGCAGTGTTCGCACGTTTCTCGATGCGTTCGAAGATAGTGCAGAGGATGGTGGCTACGTTGCTTTTTATCGGGGTCATTCGAACTACAGTTATAAGCTCATACCTTCGATCTTTCGTGATCCGGGCTGGATAGATAATGAGGATGTTCTGTTCCAGGAACTCATTCTCAAATGTCCGAACGATTTTCCGAGCGACGAGTGTACGTTTCAAAAGCTCGTAAAAATGCAGCATTACTCGCTACCAACCAGGTTGTTGGACTTGACAGCGAACCCGCTTGCGGCATTGTATTTCGCCTGTTCCGAAGGGGCCGATCCGAGAGAGAGTGGAGAAGTCGTATTCTTTCGATTGCCTAAAAAGAACGTAAAGTACTTCGACAGCGACACCGTAAGCGTAATAGCGAACATCAGTCGACGCCCCCGACCATTCAACCTTCCAGGAAGTACTCAGAGTATCGACAAGTTTAATGCTGAGTCTGAAATTTACTCTCTATTTCATGAAATCAAGAAGGAGAAACCGTATTTCGAGCCACAGATCCGACGAAAACACTTAGAGTCGGTAATATGCGTGAAGCCACGGCTGGACAATCCGCGAATCATCCGCCAAGACGGCGCTTTTCTTCTCTTTGGGATGAGCAAGGACAAGCGGAATTGTGCAAACTTTCCGAACGAATTTCTTTTTCATCCGAATGAACAACGCCTGTTCGTTATCGCGACCGAAAAACGGCGCATCCTCAAACAACTCGAGTCGCTCGGTATTACGCAAGCGACTCTTTTTCCAGAAATCGACCGTGTGTCCCTTCACATAAAATCCGCATACAAGTCAGCTGGTAATGGCGTGAATGGATAGTATCCGAGGGGATTGGCAAAATTGCAGGCTAGGGTACGCGGTGATGTAGCGGCGTCACAAGCACAGTCTGCGCGCCTCAAATGTGCGAATTCTTCGCCGAGATCAAAGAATTCGGCTGTGGAGGGCGGAATCAATGCTGATCGGTAACTGCAGCATGATGCTCAACTATTGATAAGTTTGCTTCTCGATAGTCGACGTCAATCGGTGCAGTTATGCTGTGTTCTAGAGATGCCGCAACGTTTTCCGGTGACCGTCATGTTGGTTATCACCTTCTACTTCGATAGGTTCGATAAGATGCTAAATCGGAGTAAGGCCCAAGCAAAAACACTGTTCGAGCGAATTTTTTTCGCCTATCCGAGCACGTTCAGTGACCCTCACGACTCACAGCCGTTGCTCGACATCGACCTCGAAGTGCCGGAGCTGGACAGGGTTTTCCAAGTCACGTTTATTGAGTGAAGCTAACTCGTTAGTAATTGTCGATTTGTCTTTGAACGATTCTATTGCCACATAATGTAATTACAGACCATTTATGGAATGAGAATCACAGAAATTGACGCAATTCGTCTATATCGTCCTATGACATTTTTCTAAATGTCCACAGAAACCCCAAAAACAAGAGGCACGCAAGAGCAGGTGAAGGCGAAAGTTAACTGATCAGTTCAAAAATCGAATCAGCCGATTTTTGAATCGCCATGGAGGGCGATCAATGAACGACGCGAACGTAAGCCAAAACACAAACACTAAACATCTGTCTCATGGTTCTTGGGGGTCAACGGAGATAAAATTCATTCTGACAATGGTCTTGGCGGTGTTTGCTCTCTTGCACCAAACCATGGCTTTGGCTGCACCTGGCACGCCCTCCGCGATTAGCGGCCCGAGCACAGATGATGATGCAGACTTCGATCTAACTTGGGGCACAGTCACGGGGGCCCATCGCTACAACTTTCAGCGACGCCCGACAGGCACAAGTAATTGGACCGCGTACCAGTATTTAGACCCCATAAACCTGCACCATGAACCGGGCATTCTCGCTGATGGATCTTATGATTTTCGCGTAAAGGCATGCGACAACCAAAGCCCAAACACTTGCAGCGCCTGGACCGCAATCCATGTTGTCGTGATCGATAGCTCCGGTGGCGGTGGCGGCAGTTGTAGCGGTGGGCTCACTGTTCCCGGTAATTTCACAGGTCCGAGCACGGATGACAACGGAAACTACACCTTGACTTGGGACTGTTCCGATACGGCGACACGCTACAACATCCAAAGGCGTGA
>CBDTVC010000128.1:0-7372 GCA_965363925.1 uncultured bacterium
ATTTCTACTATCGCCGTGTTCAAGGTGCTTATCACGGATCAGTGGCAACCGATGAGCTACAGGCCTTTCCAGGAGAGGAAATCTGGGCGCGCTTGAAACGTTCAGGCAATACGTTTACCAGCGAATATTCGACTGACGGCGTGAACTGGACCTTCCATGGTCCGTCGACGGGTGAAAATGTTGCTATCCCGCGCGAAGGTATGCTCGGGCTAATCTCCCTAAGTAAGACAGGGGAACTGTTAGAACTCTACTACGACAGCGTCTCGGTTTCTTTTCCGACGGATGTCACGCCACCAATCGTATCAAGCGTACTATCTCAGCCCGTAAATAACACAGCCCTCGTCTCCTATGAATCGGACGAATGGGTAACGACAATAATTGACTACGGCTTGACAACGGCGTACACGGATTCGGTAATTGTTGATACTATTCACGTCTCCAACCTGGTCACGCTTGACTCATTAAGCTTCAGCACTGAATACCACTATCGTATCCGGGCGTATGACTCGGATGGCAACGAGTTCATTGCACCGGATTTGACCTTCATTACAGAGGCTAACAGCCAGTTGCCGATCGAGCTATCGAGTTTTGCAGGTACGTCAGACGATCGGTCGATCCGATTATCCTGGTCGCTTGAGTCCTCGGATGAAGTAGCCCGTTTCGAAGTGCAGCACCGAATGAACGATTCCTTTGTTACAATCGGCAGCGTTGAATCAACCGCGGAAAAGAATGGACGGTATGGATTTGTCGCTGATGGATTGGACGTCGGGATCCAAACGTTCCGATTGCGATTGATTGGTGCTGACGGAAGTATTGTCTTCAGTTCTGAACTTGAAGTTGATCTTACCCTTGACGGACCGTTCGAACTGCAGCCAGCATATCCGAATCCGTTTAGTTCAACTGCTCGCTTTGCGTTGACAGTGCGCGAAATGCAGCCCGTGAAGGTAGAGCTCTACAACTCAGCGGGGCAGCTCGTCCGCGTCTTGTATGACGGCACGATTGAGGGTAACTCCAAGCGCGAATTTGTTGTAGATGGTGCGGATCTATCGGGCGGACTCTATTTCTACAGGATCAAGGGGGCGTCGTTCAATGACACTGGCAAACTCATTCTAATGAAGTAGGCTAAACTTCGATTGTCTTCCATTTTCCCTGCCGGAACCACAGGATGGCGATGACCGCAAGGAACGCTTGTGCAATTGCGACCGCCACAAAGATGCCTACTGGCCCCTGATCGAACCGAAACGCAAGAGTATACGCAAGGGGAATCTGCAGGAGCCAAAAAGCGATAAGGTTAATCAGGGTTGGGGTGCGGGTGTCGCCGGCGCCATTAAATGCTTGAACGATTACCATTCCGAATCCGTAAAACGGATAGCTGAAAGAAATGACCTTCAGGCACAGCGCACCAATGTCTTGAGCGACAGGATCTGAGGTAAACGGCGAAATTAGCGACTTGCCAAAAAAGAACATGGCCAGGCCGCAGAAGGTTAAGAAGACCGTATTTGCCCAGCTTGTCATCCAGACGGCCCTTTCTGCCCGATCTGGTTTTTCTGCCCCAAGAGATTGACCAACAAGAGCCGCCGCCGCGTTACCCATCCCCCAGGACGGCAACAACGCAAAGATGATCACACGAATCGCGACGGTATAACCGGCTGTAGCGCCCGTCCCAAAGCTCGAAATAAGTCGCATCACAATTATCCAGCTTGCGGAGCCCACGAAGAACTGTGCAACAGCAGGAACAGAAACGGAAATTAGTCGCTTGATCAGATCCCATCGAATGCGACAGTGTCGCAACCCCAGGCGCAGATGACCTTTGCCGCCGAAGAGTAATATTAATTGCGCAACAATCCCGATACTCCGCCCGATTACCGTTGCCACTCCCGCGCCGAAGAGGCCCATTGCAGGGATTGGTCCCAGTCCAAAAATCAAGATCGGATCAAGAATAATGTTGAGTCCGTTTGCAATGAACAAGCAGCGTAGTGCAAACGCTGCGTCGCCAGCGCCGCGGAACACCGCGTTCAACATGAAGAGCAATACGATTACGATGTTGCTCCCAAACATCAAGGCGAAATAGCTCGTACCATACTCAGCTACGGCTTCGGTGGCTCCCATCAGGAGCAGGCCTTCTTTTGCATACAGCACTCCCGGTACGGCCATGACCAATGAAGCTACGATCCCGAGAATGATTGCCTGAAAAGAAGCGTCGGCCGCATCGTCCGGTCGCTTTTCGCCGATCCGGCGCGCCACAGTTGCCGCGATCCCCATACTCAAGCCGATTGCAATCGTAAAGACAAGCACAATTGCAGTCTGCGTAAGTCCAACGGCCGCGATGGCATCTGCCCCGAGCGAACCGACGAAGTAGACGTCGACAAGCTCAAATACCGATTGCATCAACATCTCCAGGACCATGGGGACGGCCAGCAGCACAATTGCTTTTGGAAGCGAACCCGAAGTAAAGTCCCGCTGCGACCCGACAATCAGTTCTCGGATCGACGGCCACTTTTCAACCTCGGTAGCAGAATGCGATTGAGGATCAGAGGTCATCGTTAGTGATCAGACGTGAGTGAACGTCAAAACTGTGTTGTAATTCACGGCTGCAATCACAACGGTGCGACATACCAGACAACAGACTTTGCGTGGCCTGCCTGTCTCGTTGCGGAAGGAGTTAACAGATGAGCGCCACCGTGGGCGAGTAAGACGCATCTTGAACCAAGTTGCGACACGGACTTGAGCAAAAAGAATCGTAGTATACGCGGAGTCTTTTTGGTTTACAGACAAAATTTTGCTGAATAGTTGTGACTGATCTCCCAGAAAAAGACCAACCTGAACAACCCGGCATCGTGACAAAGAAAGATAATCCGACAAAAAAAGATTATCCGTTGCGCGGCATGTGGGGTGTCATCACCGGCATTATTGTTTGCGCTGTTGTACTTCTATTGCCAGCGCCCGACGGACTTGGAGTTGCTGGCTGGCATACTGTTGCGGTGGGTAGTCTGATGGCGATCTGGTGGATTACCGAAGCCATTCCAATTTACGCAACGGCGCTGATTCCGCTGGTCGCATTCCCAATTTTGGGAATTGCGACGATCAGCGAGACAAGTTCGCCTTACGCCAATCCGCTAATATTTCTCTTTCTGGCTGGATTCCTCATTGCAATCGCGATGCAACGCTGGGGGCTTCATCGCCGGATGGCACTTGGTATCATCGACCGGATTGGTACAGGCCCTCGCCATATAATTGCCGGTTTTTTGGTTTCGACGGCTGCTCTCAGCATGTGGGTCAGCAACACCGCAACGGCGGTTATGATGTTGCCGATCGGAATTTCCGTGTTGTCGCTTTCGCGTCCCGAAGGATCACATTCTACCGGTGAAGCGGAGTCCAATTTCGAGATCGCGTTGATGTTAAGCATTGCCTACGGGGCCACGATCGGTGGTCTCGGCACGATCATCGGAACGCCACCCAACGCGCTGATGGCGGCTTACCTGAATGAGACGTTTAATTACGATATCGGGTTCGCCCGATGGATGTTGGTTGGAGTGCCGATTGTTCTTATCGGCTTGCCGCTTTGCTACGTTGTGCTGACGCGTGTGGCCTTTCCGATCCATATCAAAGAGCTTCGGGGCGGCAAGGCACTAATTAAAACACAGCTGGCGAGCCTTGGGAAAATGGGTCGGGGAGAGACGATCACAGCAGTCGTCTTTGCGGCAGTTGTATTGCTTTGGGTGACCAAGCCGTTGCTCGCTGGCACTATTCCGGGTCTTTCCGATAC
Organism: uncultured bacterium; assembly: GCA_965363925.1. Lineage (GTDB taxonomy): Bacteria > Bacteroidota > Rhodothermia > Rhodothermales > JABDKH01 > JAGQWL01. The sequence continues at coordinate 3,767 of CBDTVC010000128.1, forward strand.
CGGAATTGGGATGTTTGGAGCCTTGCTTCTGTTCATACTCCCGGTCGATCTCAAAAAATCGGAATTTGTGCTGTCATGGAAGGCTGCGGAGAAGCTGCCTTGGGGTGTGCTCTTGCTCTTTGGCGGTGGGCTGAGCCTTGCGGCTGCCATTAATACGACTGGGCTGGCTGCCTGGATCGGCAACGGGCTGGCAGGGATCAGCTATCTTCCTACCATCGGTATCGTGATTGTTGTTGTACTCGTTGTACTCTTCCTGACGGAGCTAACTAGCAATCTTGCTACGGCTGCAGCTTTTCTCCCGATAATGGCTTCTGTTGCAATCGGCCTCGGCCAGAGCCCGCTGTTGCTTGTCATCCCTGCGGCACTTGCGGCAAGCGGAGCCTTTATGCTGCCGGTTGCAACGCCCCCCAATGCGATTGTCTATGGGAGTGGCGTGCTGCAGATCAAACATATGACCAGAGCTGGTCTAATGCTCAACTTGTTGTTTGCCGTCCTCATCGTCGTTGTAATGTATAGTCTTGCGCTAAGTGTCTTCGACATCACACTTGGTAGCAGCGAGGGATGGGTTCCTGCCCATTAACTTTCGCGTCCTGTTTGCGGTTTTTAGCCGACCGGGAAGTGCGCTCGATACCGGTTCTTGAATCGATTGCGGATGGTCACGCGCGAGCGTCGCTACTTGCGTATGTCACGTGCGCATCGGAATCCAATCGTACTCGACCGGGTCGACCGGAGCGTCGTGGCGCGACCAATGGTAGTCGTTACCATCAGCGGTGTCCCAGCGCTTCCTCCCCGAACAGCTCGCATTGACGAAACCGTTGTGTCCTGGTAAATGGGGGCGTCGTCGGGGTTCGGATAAAATTCGTAGTACATACCTAGCCACTCAAATACGTTTCCACTCATGTCGTATAGTCCGAGTGCATTCGGTTTCAACAGGGCAACAATCGTTGAGGGTCGGGGACCATTGGCTTGTTGGTAGTTTACGTATTCAGCGGCAATGGATTCATCTGCGGCACCAGAGAACAAGATTTCTTTCCCGCCTTCTCTCGCAGCGTACTCCCACTCCTGTTCAGTAGGCAGCCGGAATCCATAAGAGGTACAAAATGCTTTCGCCTCATCCCAGTTGACGCTGACGACTGCTCTGTTTCCCCGCCCCAGCGTGTCAGCATCAGGAAGCGGGCGACCCGACTTCAGCGCAAATGCATCATATTGCGCAAAGGTTGTTTCGGTCTTCGCCAACTTGTAGTCGGGGAGTGTCACGGGGTGCACAGGTGTGGCGTCAATGTTTTCGTAGGTAAAAATGTCACCCATCGTAAACGTGCCACCTGGAATCGCGATCATTTCCAACGCCAGGAGTCCAGCTGGGAGTTCGCGGGTATGCTGGCATCCGCCACTCGCGAAGATCAAGCCGCCGAAGATCAACAGGAGAGATAGCGGAAGGAGTTTCGGACTGCAGTGCACTATTATCGTATCGGATTGTTTGTGTCGTCTCACCATAGCTCCGACTTTGCGGGAATCACACAAATTTTGCTTAGATAGCTTTTTGCCTGATTGGCATTGCTGTGAGGACGGCGGATACGGCGATTTCAAGTTGCTGTATGGCAGAAAATGCGTTGACCAGCAAACAATTGCAAAGTTGCCGAGTTCAGCGGTTTCTTTTTTGAAAAAGGACTCTTTAGCCGCCACATCGGGAAATCCGGATCTTGAAGGCCTGATTTGTAGTGACGCTTGGAATGAACTTACCTCCAGCCTTGCGCCGTGGCACTCCGTTTGCATTATCTGATCTCGCCGACCCACCTGAAGGCAATGCAACAACCATCAACTACTTTTAAAGATGAAGATTAGATCGTTCCCACCACGTCGATCCACCGCAAGAACATTTGTTTCGATTTCTGCCCTTGTCGTCCTTTTCAGCGGATTCATGGGCGGCTGCAGCGGCACAAAGGATAGTGCAGCCATGCAAATGGTTGATGTCACGATCCGTGACGCGCGAACCGCCGTTCGGCAAGCGGAGCAGCGTGGAGCCCGTAACCATGCACCACTGGAGCTCCGATCTGCCAGCCAGAAACTGGAGGCGGCAGAGATTGCCGTCAAGCGCGGCGAGCTGGACTATGCATTACTCCTTGCTGAAGAAGCTGAGGTTGATGCCGAGTTGGCTGAGATCACAGCGCTCTCCACAAAATCCCAGAAAGCTGTCCAGGAAATCCGTGAAAGCATCAAGATGCTACGCGAAGAAATCCGGCGCTACCAGTCTGATTGATCAACTTGACCAATCGACTAGCCGCTACTATCGAAAACTTGTAACGAAGATGAAAACGACACCTACAATACTCTTTGTCCTGATATTCCTTGCAGGGTGTGCCGGACCACCAGCAGACAATCCCCTGCTTCTTGAAGCGCGGACGGTCTACAGATCTGCAGCTGCGGACCGATCCGTTTTGATCAACGCGCAGGCGGAGCTTGAAGATGCCCAGAACGAGTTGGAGACTGCGGAGCAGCTCTGGCGCGCAAAAGGCGATAAGACGCAAGTTGATCACCATGCCTACATGGCGAAGCAACGTTCCAGAATTGCCATCGAGACGTCAAAGCTAAAAGGTGCGGATGACGAAGTAGCTCGAGCGGATCTTGAGCGCAAGCAAGTGCAGCTTGAGGCACGTAGTGTCGAGGCGAACCAGGCCACCGCACAGGCTGAGCGCGAGCGTGCACTGGCAAATGAGGCAATTCAAAAGGCCGAAAACGCCCAAGGCGATGCGGAGCGAGCCAGAAAAGAAGCGGCAGATGCATTGGCGGACATGCAGGAAATGACGTCTCGACTGGCCGAACTGGAAGCGCGGCAGACTGAACGAGGGATTGTATTGACGTTGGGAGATGTCCTCTTTGATGTCGCGAAGACGACGTTGAAGGCAGGCGGAAGTCGGGCAACGGCCCAGCTCGGGCAGTTTATGCTCGAGTATCCGGAGCGCAAGGTTTTGGTCGAAGGATATACGGACAGTAGCGGACGTGAAGAAACCAACCAGCGACTATCTGAACAACGGGCGGAAGCGGTCAAAGATGCGCTCGTGTCACGAGGCATTGCGCCGAACCGGATTCAGACAACGGGCTACGGCGAATCTTACCCAGTCGCAGACAACAATTCCAGCGCAGGCCGTTCACAGAATCGGCGAGTGGAAGTTGTCATTTCGGATGAAAATGGACTCATCAAAACCCGTAACTGATTTCGCGACTTTTCCTTTGCGGGAAAATGAGTTTAGTACAACGCCCGGCCCGGTTTCCTCACCGGCGCCGGGTTTTTTTGTGTGAACGTGTTTTTGGAGGAGAGGAGGAGAAGAGGAGAAGATTGGACGAGTAGGAGTCCGACTTTACGGGCTGCAATTTCTTGATCACTCATGGCCCTTGAGCGTTGACGGCGTTTGTGTTGGGGCGTTTAACGATTGTGGACGCTGGTCCAGTAGTAGTTGTCCGGCTTGGATATTGATTATTATCGTTAGCTTGATTCACATCGCGTCGTTAGTAATCCGGTTGCACCATGTGCAGGTAAGCACTAATTCCCAGGCGCGGTTAGCGTAATTGGGTGTTAAGCGCATCTTGCAATCAGCGGTTGCTGGCAGT
>CBDTVC010000129.1:0-7350 GCA_965363925.1 uncultured bacterium
TCATTGTCTCCGTCGCTGCCCTCGTGGCCTATTCTGTGCTAACCAGACGCCTTTATCGGCACGATTGACGGCGTGCAGCCGGTGGATGAAGCGCCGATTGGGTACCACGTAGGAGACGCGCATTGGGCCGAACGCTGTGGTCCGTTTCAATTCGTTTCGATGTCGGCCCGCTCTCGTCTGCTGATCAGGCGCAGGGTTGCAGTTTCGAGTGCGTGCACTTCCTATATTTTCGAAGTCGAAACACAATCATGTTCAAGCTGCGCATCCAATGATCACTTTTACAGACGCCGAACACGAACGTATTAGAAACGCCGTTCAGAAGGCAGAGGTGAACACCTCGGGAGAGATCGTCGCCTACCTGATGGAGTCGAGCGACTATTATGGTATCGCTTACTTCAGGTCGATGCTGATCTGTTGCGTGACGGCATTGCTGATCGCATTTGCGCTTCTGATGACCAGCCAAGGATGGGAACTGGGATGGCTTGACACTTCCACTGGTATACTTTTGGTGGCTGCCTTCGGCGCCGCAGTTGGCTTGCTCCTGGTTTGGGTGTCTCCAGCAATGAAGCGATTCTTCGCTGGCAACGCGCGAATCACTCGGACGACGCGACTTCAAGCGTTTCGGGCATTCGTGGAAGCGGAGCTGTTTGCAACTCGAGACAGGACCGGGATTCTCTTATTTGTGTCGCTGCTGGAGCACAGGGTCGAAGTGATTGCCGATAAGGGCATAAACTCCGTGGTAAAACAGCATGTATGGGAGGAAGTCGTTGAACTGATCGTCAACGGAATTCGATCAACGTCACTGACAGATGGCCTTGTCGCAGGTATCACAAGGTGTGGGGAGTTGTTGCACGAGCACGGTGTAGATATCCAGGCGTCAGATACCAATGAACTCTCTGACAATCTGCGGATCAAGCGCGATCTATAGGAAGCCGAGTTCGAGCTTGGCCTCGTCGGACATCATCTCCATTGTGTAGGGCGGTTCGAACGTCATCTCCACGCGGGCGTCGGAAACCTCCTCCATGTTCGCAACCTTATTCTCAACTTGTCCCGGAAGAATTCCTGCGGCCGGGCAGTTCGGCGACGTTAGTGTCATCACAACGTGAACGCTACGGTCAGGGAATATGTTGATCTCGTAGATCAGCCCGAGGTCATACACGTTGACTGGAATTTCAGGATCGTAGATCGTCCTGATCGCATCGACAATCTTTTCCTCCAAAACAGCATTGTCGACGGCACCCGCTTCTTGGACAGAAATGGCGTGAGGATCTCCCTCTGCATTAGCCAGCTTCCGGATTTGTTTGACCATGGCTTCGAGGCCGTTCTTTCGATTCGACGACAGGTGCTCGTTCATTCCAACCCTGTCAAGGAAACTCAAGTCAGCGTTCGCGACGTCTTCACGTTTTTGGCCATTCAAGACGCGGACGAGTAATGCGATCAGTCCTTTTGTAATCAGCGCGTCGCTGTCGGCTGTCAACAAAACGTGTCCTTCGACGACTTCTGCTCGCAACCACACCTGCGATTGGCACCCCCTGATACGATACCGGTCGTTCTTGTATGCATCGTCAATCAATGGCAACGCTTTGCCAAGTTCGATCAAGTGTTCGTACTTGCCGAGCCAGTCATCAAAGAGGGCGAACTCTTCAACAATTTCTTCAGCGCGCTCCGCGATCGTAGAAAGAATCTCGCTCAAATCAACATCCCTTTCGCTTTAGTTACTGCATCGATGAACTGGTCGATGTCTTCAGAATTGTTGTATAAGGCAATCGACGCTCTGACGGTTCCTGGTAGCCCAAGTCGCTCCATTAACGGCATCGTGCAATGGTGCCCGGTGCGTACTGCAACACCAAGCTGGTCGAGAATGGAGCCAGTGTCGTAGGGGTGAACGCCATCGATATTGAACGACACGACCGACGCCTTATTAGGAGCCGTGCCGAAGATCGTAACACCACCAATGTTGTTCAGACCATCGGTACACTGATTCAGCAACTGGCTTTCATGGATTGCCACCTCGTTAAAGTCAAGCGACTCAAGAAAGCGAATGGCAGCGCCAAACCCAATTGCTCCACTGATATTCGGCGTGCCGGCTTCAAGTCGATTTGGCAATTCGGCAAACGTTGTACCCGAGAATGAAACTGTCTCGATCATGTCACCACCGCCCTGATACGGGGGCAGGGATTCAAGCAGCTCTTTCTTGCCGTAGAGGCCACCGATTCCCGTTGGCCCAAACATTTTGTGGGCAGAGAAGCAGAAGAAGTCACAGTTCAGTTTCCTGACATCGACACGCTCGTGGGCCGTTGCCTGAGCGCCATCGACGATAACGATTGCTCCGGCGCTGTGCGCCATGTCCGTCATCTGTCTTACTTCGTTCCTGATACCGAGGCTGTTCGATGTGTGTACAAACGATACTATCTTCGGCTTCTTTTCGAGTAGTACGGCAAACGCGTCAATATCAAGTTCACCAGTATCCTTGATGGGGACCACATCGAGGGTTGTACCGGATCGCCCGCACAGAAGCTGCCACGGAACAATGTTGGCGTGGTGTTCCAGTTCCGTAACCAGAATGCGGTCCGCTTGGTTTAGTCGCTGCCCGAGTGTCGATGCTAGCAGGTTGAACGATTCGGTAGTCCCTTTCGTGAATATGATTTCAGACGGACTGTCCGCGTTCAGATACGTCGCGACCGCTGCGCGCGCGCCTTCAAACTCATCCGTCGCAACCTGACTCAAGTGGTGAATACCGCGATGGACATTGCTATTTTCTTCTTCGTAGTACTTTGAAATTCGATCGATCACCGAACGCGGCTTCTGCGTCGTGGCTGCGCTATCCAGGTACGCCAGCCGTCGGTTATACACTTTGCGGCTGAGAATTGGAAAGCGTTCGCGCAACGATACAACGTCCAGACGAGCCGATTCTGACAACGCCGAATCGTTGATTCCCGTTCGGGGGAATGCTGTTGTGTCTCTGTTAATCTTGTTTGAAGTCGCGCTGGGGGTGTCCATAGTCCACTCGCATCGAGTGTTGCCAATTTTTGTCGGCTAGATTCTGTCAGCAATGAGTTGCTCGACATATTGGCGGAGCGGCTCGATACCAATACCCGCGGTTACATCACTACTGAACGCCTGCAACATCATTCGTCGTGCAGTATCCAAGCTCAGTCCTCGGGATCTCAAGTAAAAGAGGCTCTCGGGATCTATACTGCCGGTTGCAGCGCCGTGGCTGCACAACACATCATCGGCGTAAATTTCGAGTTCGGGCTTCGAATACATTCGCGCTGAGTCACTTAGCACCACGGCGCGATTTGACTGGTAGGCTCTTGTCTTTTGCGCGTCTTGTCGCACCAGTACTCGCCCGTTAAATATACCGGTGGCCTTTTCGTCGAGGATGTTCTTGTACAGCTCATTACTGACACAATTCGGCACCGCATGGTCGACGGTCGTATGATTGTCAACATGCATCGAACCATCAGCGACTACAACTCCGGTTAAGTGCGACTCACAATGTTCGCCGCTAGGGAGGAAGTGGAGGTTGTTTCGTACAACTTTTCCACCAAGGGTAATCGTTGTAGTCTTCGCGTAGCTGGATTGCTCCTGAAAAACCTTCGTCGATGTTACTGATGTCGTCGCACTGTTCTCGAGCTGTAGACGGTAGTATTCGAGGCGCGCATTTCGTGATGAATAAAGCTCCACCACCGTGTTCAAGAGGTAGTCAGTAGTCCCAACAGTTGCGGATGTCTCGATGACCGTTGCCGCTGCGTTTTCGGAAACCGCGAAAAGTATGCGGGGCTGGATGAGCACAGATTGATCAGCATTCACAATGTTAATGATGTGAACAGGCTTTTCAATGGTTGTGTTTTTGGGAACGTGCACAAAAACGCCATCGCTTACGAACGCTGTGTTCAACGCTTCAAAAACTTCTGTGTCTACGTGGGAGTAGCGCCCGAGGAACTGGTTGAACAGTTCTTTGTCATCACTTGATGCGCTTCGCAAGTCTTTCAACACGAACCCTTTTGGGAGCGCGGAGATGTCTGACAATGCCGGAGAGTAGCACCCGTTTACCAATACAATTCGGTACGCATCGAGTCCCGGGATTGCGTATGCCTCAATAATATCAGCATCAACCGCGGCAGGCTCGAGATCCAATCCAAGTGCAAAGGGCCGATCAAACTCCTTCCGAATATTGGTGTATTTCCATGCTTCGTTCTTTTTCGCAGGAAAACCCAACCGGGCAACGGTTTCGGCCGCTGCACTTCTTGCTTCGTGCAAACCACTGTTCGTCCCATTGAGACCGGCCCCAAGATGAGCTTTTTGGCCGGCGAGCAAACGCTCTTCAATACTTGTTGTTGGCAAAGATCCTGTCACGGATGTTAGTCGAGTTAGTGCAAAAATTCTTTAGCAATATGCGAGGGTGCTGGCTTCGGATCGGAATACCGTATACGGTATCACGAACAACGCCTGGATAAAGCCCGTATTCCCACGCTGAAAACGGCAGGCCCAATTAGGCGAGTTCGGGAATGTCAAGCTCTTCTTTTATCCAGTCATAACCGTGCTCTTCGAGTTTCATCGCCAGGTTCTTGTCACCGGACTTAACAATCCGACCATTCAACAAAACGTGGACAAAGTCAGGTTGGATGTAATTCAACAGGCGCTGATAGTGCGTGATGATTAGAAAGGACCGGTCTTTTGAGCGGAGTTGGTTCACTCCGTCAGCAACGATTCGTAACGCATCGATATCCAGTCCCGAGTCCGTCTCGTCTAGAATTGACAGCGTCGGCTCGAGCATCGCAAGTTGGAAGATCTCGTTTCGTTTCTTCTCGCCGCCTGAGAACCCTTCATTCACCGAACGCTTTTTGAGATCCGGGTTCAGCTCGACGAGCGCTGCCTTTTGCTTCATCATTTTGATGAATTCAAGGGCACTAAGCGCTTCCTGGCCGCGATGGGCACGAATCGAATTGACAGCCTCGCGCAGGAAATTTGCCATGCTTACGCCTGGCAATTCAACCGGATATTGAAAGGCGAGGAAGAGTCCTTCGCGCGCGCGCTCCTCAACTTCGAGTTCCAACAAGTCTTTGCCCAGGAACGTTACTGCTCCACCAGATACTTCGTATTCTTCGCGACCAGCCAATACGGAAGCCAGCGTACTTTTACCTGACCCATTCGGGCCCATGATTGCGTGTACTTCGCCTGGTCCAATATGGAGGTTGATTCCTTTGAGGATTTCATTGTCCTCAATTCCTGCCGTCAAATTGCGAATGTCGAGCATGATGTTCGTCTTGATCCCGAATGAATAGTGCTGAATAGTTAATAGGTGAATTGAAGCTAGCCTACGCTGCCTTCCAATTCGATTGCAAGGAGCTTTTGGGCTTCTACCGCAAATTCCATCGGCAGCTCCGCGAGTATTTCTTTACAGAAACCATTGACGATTAATTTAATCGCTTCCATTTCACCGATCCCACGCTGGTTACAATAGAAAATCTGATCTTCTCCGACTTTGGAAGTTGTTGCTTCGTGTTCAACCTGGCCGGTACTGTTATTGACTTCGATGTAAGGGAAAGTGTGAGCACCACATCGGTCCCCCAAAAGCAGGGAGTCGCATTGGGAGAAGTTTCTGGCGTTCGTCGCGCCTTTGTTAATCTTTACCAGGCCCCGATAACTGTTGCTACTGCGCCCGGCTGAGATCCCCTTCGAAATAATGGTACTACTTGTATTCTTGCCGAGATGGATCATTTTCGTCCCGGTATCCGCTTGCTGTTTGCCTTTTGTAAACGCGACGGAATAAAACTCGCCAACACTTTCGTCACCCTTCAAGATTACACTAGGGTATTTCCATGTAATTGAGCTGCCGGTTTCAAGCTGGGTCCACGATATCTTAGAACGATCTCCCTGGCAGATGCCGCGCTTTGTCACAAAGTTGTAGATACCACCTACTCCTTCGTCATTCCCAGGGTACCAATTCTGGATCGTCGAATACTTGACTTCAGAGTCTTCGTGCGCAATGATCTCGACGACGGCAGCGTGCAACTGGTTTTCGTCTCGCATCGGGGCGGTACAGCCCTCGAGATAGGAGACATACGAACCTTTGTCCGCGACGATAAGTGTTCTTTCAAACTGCCCGGTGCCCGCTTCGTTGATTCGGAAGTACGTGCTCAACTCCATCGGACAGCGAACACCCGGTGGAATGTAGCAGAACGACCCATCGCTGAACACAGCCGAATTGAGTGCTGCGTAGAAATTGTCGGTGTACGGCACAACCGATCCCATGTACTTCTGGATGAGTTCCGGATGATTTTCAATCGCGTCGCCGAACGAACAGAAGATGATTCCCTGTTTCGCCAGTTCATCCTTAAATGTCGTCGCGACAGAAACGCTATCCATGACCACATCAACAGCAACACCGACCAGCCGCTTCTGCTCCGTCAGCGAAATACCGAGTCGCTCAAATGTGTTGAGTAGCTCCGGGTCGACCTCGTCGAGGCTATCGTACTTTGGTTTGCTGTTCGGCGCAGAGTAGTAGCTCATACTCTGGAAATCGATCGCCGGATAGTCGAGATGGGCCCATTGTGGATACGCCTCTGAATCTCGAAGCGTAACCCAATGCCTGAAAGCCTTCAGCCTCCACTCGACCATCCATTCTGGTTCGTCTCGTTTGGAGGCAATTAAGCGGACTGTATCCTCGGTAAGACCAGCAGGAGCTGTGTCCGCGCTAATCTCCGTAACGAAGCCATATTCGTACTCGCTGTCTGCTACGCCCTGCAGATACTCCTTTTCGCTACTCATGCTGATGTCAATTCGTTTTGGGCTTATTTAGACTGAATCTACGGAAATATGTTTCGCCAAACTCAGTGTCAAATTGCATTGATTTTGGCGGTAAACGTGCATAAACGACCCCGATGGGCCCTTCCTCGCCTCAGAATTCCTGGTGTTCACTCTGCCGGAGGAAACGAGTTTCACGTAACAACGTTAGTGGACATGTATTATTCACAAACCGACCGAATACCGTCTTACAGATGAACATCTCGATTACCGAGAGCGCACGGAAGCGCCTACTTCAAATCGCTACGAACGACGACGTCGACCTCGGAACGAACTATTTGCGGTTCGCAGTTGTCCAGGGAGGCTGCTCGGGTCTTACGTACGATCTGGGTTGGGACTCGAAGGTGACTGAGGCCGACGAACATGCTGACGTTGACGGCCTTCGTGTTGTGATGGACCTCAAGACGCAGCTTTATATGGAAGGGACAGAGCTGGATTTTTCGGATGGGCTCGAAGGGAAAGGGCTCCACTTCATGAATCCGCAACCAGAGAGAACCTGTGCGTGTGGCGAATCGTTTGGACTCTAGAGCAAAGAACCTG
>CBDTVC010000130.1:0-7296 GCA_965363925.1 uncultured bacterium
GGCTGCGCCGTTACACAGCCGAACTACACTGCTGAGTTACACCGCTGAGCTAGACCGCTGATTACACTCCTGAGCCAGCCAGCCGAGCAACGCTGGTGACTTAAACTACACCGCGGGCGCCTTGTTGCGAGCGGTGTGGATGCGCAGGCCCAGGAAGGCCCCAGGGGACATGAAAAGCAGACGAAGCCTATCTATGTCTCGATTCAAGGAGCGAGCACACGTCGGACAGTCGCAAATTACGTGCTTGAAGCAACACCAAAGCGTGATAGAACAAGTCGCCGACCTCGCCAAGTAATTCCGCATCGTCGTTCGCAATTGCCGCCAACGCGGTTTCAACCCCTTCTTCGCCAACCTTCTGCGCAATCCGCTGAATTCCAGCGTCAAACATCGATTTGGTATAACTACCGTCGCGAGGGCTTGCCTTCCTGTCGGCAATGATGTTGTCCAGCTCGCCTAGGAACGTGCTCGACGTGCGGATATCACCGAAGCAAGACTCTGCCCCTAGATGACAGGTGGGGCCGTGTGGCTCGGCCAGGACAAGGAGCGCATCATTGTCACAATCAGCCCCGATCTCGATGAGGTCCAGAAAATTGCCGCTTGTATCACCCTTGGTCCACAATTCGTTTCGCGAGCGGCTCCAAAACGTGACGCGTTTCGTTTTCCGGGTGACGTCGAGCGCCTCCGGATTCATGTAGCCGGTCATAAGGACTCGGCCAGTTGATGCGTTCTGGACAGTTGCCGGGAGCAAGCCGTTCATCTTCTGCCAGTCAAGCGAGTCGGCGTTGAATTCGTTCAAATTCTTATCGGTATTTCTTGTAATTGCAGCGACGACTTAAGGTCAGGAATCGCGACGAGCTGTTTGTGGAATACTGACGCCGCTAGTGCGCCGTCAACGTTGCACTTCTTGAAGACATCCGCAAAATGTTGCACGTTGCCGGCACCGCCCGAGGCGATTAGCGGAACATTGCACAAGTCTCTTGCGGCTGACAACTGTTCGATATCGTAGCCAGTGCGGACGCCATCATTGCCCATACAGTTAAGTACGATTTCGCCGGCGCCCCGATCCTGAACCTCACAAATCCATTCCATGGTAGCGCGGCTCGCATCTGTCATTAAATCCGGGTTCCCGGTGAACTGCTTCACGATCCACCCCTTTCCTTCACGAATACTGTCGATGCCGATGACAACACATTGGTTTCCAAACGTGTTGGCCAGTGTGTCGATGAATTGCGGGTTTAGCAGCGCCGGTGTATTGATCGAGATCTTGTCCGCTCCAGATCTCAATATCGTCCATGCGTCTTCAAGTGTTGAGATACCGCCAGCAACGCAGAATGGGATGTCGATTACATCCGCAACGCGTTCAACCCATTCGTGATCTACACGGCGTCCCTCGGGACTCGCGGCAATATCATAAAAGACCAACTCATCCGCGCCCTCTGCCGAGTAGCGTTTGGCCAGCTCCACAATGTCGCCAACGATCTCGTGGTCTCGAAACTTGACACCCTTCACCACAACGCCGTCGCGGACATCAAGGCACGGTATGATCCGCTTGGCTAACATGCGAACTCGGCCGGCATGGTGATTGCTCCTACCAGGAGGGCCTTGCCTACAATCGCCGCCGCCGCTCCCGCCGCCTTCAGCTCCCGTAAATCTTCAACGGACCGGACGCCACCGGACGCCTGCAATTTTATCGTCGGATACTCGTCCACAATTGATTGGTATAGCCCAACATTGGGCCCCGTCATGGCTCCGTCGCGGCTTATATCCGTAATCAAAACATGTTCAATGCCGTACTTGACGTAGAAGTCAAGCAGCGTCTCGAGTTTAGTCGGTACATCTTCCAACCATCCTTCGGCCGTGAGCTTATAGTCGGTACCGTTGGGGCGCACGTCAAGTGCGACGCACACCCGGCTCGGACCGTAACGATTCAGCAATTCAACGATGACATCAGGTTGCTTCATTGCGAGACTACCAATAACAACCCGATGTACACCCATCGCAAGAAGGAATGCCGCAGAGGCCGCGTCGCGAACACCACCGCCGACCTGGACATCCATGTCCACTGCCTCAACCAAGTCGCGGATTACGTCACGATTCTCTAAGGAGCCGCTCTTCGCGGCATCAAGGTCAACGACATGCAAAATCTGTGCACCGTCGGCTTGGTATTTCTTCGCTAGCTCAACAGGATCGACCGGAAAGATGGTCTCCTGTTCGAAGTCACCTTTATATAGTCGAACACAATTTCCGCCTCGAATATCAATCGCTGGTATTATCATTATGATCTCCGCAATTACTTAGAGGTTCAAGAAATTTTCCAACAGGCCTGCTCCCGTTCTCGATGAGCGTTCCGGATGAAATTGAGCAGCGAAAAAATTATCTCGCTGGATGATCGCGCTAAACGGATGACCGTATTCACAACTCGCGATCGTAAAATTGTTGAGCGGTGCATAGTAACTATGCACGAAATACGTCCAATCACCTGACTCTATTCCGTCTAGCAACTGAGACTTGCTGCGCGATGACTGATTGTTTGAGCCATTTGTATTGCTGACTGCTCCTGGATGCAGAACCAACTGATTCCAGCCCATGTGCGGGACGATCATATTGGGCTCGCTAAATCGTTTACAACGTCCTGGAATAATTCCCAGGCACTCGACATTACCTTCGTCGGAACCCTCAAACAAGAGCTGCATCCCCAGGCAGATCCCTAGAACGGGTTGCCTCAACGCCTTGACTACTTCAACAAGCCCGTGCCGGTCAAGCGTTTCCATGGCGTGCCTCGCTGAACCAACTCCGGGCAGGATCACGTGTGGTGCCTGCGTGATAACAACTGGGTCGGCTGTCAAGGTGGCCTGAGCGCCGATGCGATTCAGGGCAGATTTGACCGACCCGATATTTGCGCCTCCGCTATCGATTATGGCTACCACGTCAGCGTCCCTTTTGAGCTTGGTATTTCGGTCGCATTGCCCTCTTGTTGACGCAGTACTGCGGAGCGCACGGCTCTCCCAAAAGCCTTGAAAATCGCCTCCACTTTGTGGTGCGCATTTTCTCCCTTTACAGAAATATTGATGGTTGCGCCAAGCGTTTGGGCAACGGACTGAAAGAAATGCTCTACCATTTCTGTTGGCAGGCCGCCGACGTATTCGCGATCAAACGTGCCGTCAAAGACCAGATACGGGCGTCCGCTGAGGTCAAGAGCAACCTGCGCGAGCGCCTCATCCATCGGAGCAAAAAATCCGAATCGACCAATGCCCCGCCGCTCGCCAAGCGCTTTCGTCATGACACTACCAAGCACGAGCCCGACATCCTCGATCGTGTGGTGTTCGTCAATGTGCAAGTCTCCCTGACACGAAAGCACAAGCGAGATCCCAGCATGCCGCGCGATCTGTTCGAGCATGTGATCAAAAAATCCGATGCCAGTTTCAATCGTTACCGGCGACGTTTCGTCAAGATTGATGTGTGCGCGAATATCGGTCTCGTTCGTCCTTCGCTGGACCTGGGCCGTCCGTGGTTGCAGAACAAGGTCGCGGACTATTGAGCGCCAGCTGCAGTTGCCACTACCGATTTGAAACGTCCCGATACCAAGGTTGCGCCCAAGGTCAACATCACTGTCTCGATCTCCAATAACAAAGGAGTTGTTTCGGTCAAGATCCGGGAGATAGTCTACCAGCAGTGCGACACCGGGTTTGCGCGTCGGCAGATTGTCGTGTGGGAACGACCGATCAATGTGTACTGCGTCAAACAGGATACCCTGCGAGCTCAGTGTCTGCATTATCATGTTGTGTGGTCCCCAGAACTCGTCCTCTGGAAACGAATCTGTTCCGAGGCCGTCCTGATTTGTCACCATGACTAACTCAAATCCGTGAGCAGCGAGTGTCAGCAGCGATGGCACAACGTCGTCGACAAAACGAATTTTTTCCAATCGGTCAACCTGCTCGTCATCAGGTTCGTGTACGATTGTTCCATCGCGATCTATGAAGAGGATCTTACGCATGCCGTGTTCCCAATACCTTTTCGTGCGGGTTAACGCGAATTAGTTACTGATTGTATTGCGCTAATTAGAGTGACGCCGCTGACGCAATAGGCCCGCGGATTCCGTTGACGAGAGTCCTAGGCTTCTCCAACCAGTTCTTTAGAACCCTTCAGATGTTGACCGGTCGCTATTCGGCGGAGAACAGCTCGTGCATGCGCCTCTAACCCCTCGGCCCGAGCAAGCGTAACAGCCGTTGGGCCGAGTGCGAGGAGCCCGGCTTGCGTTGCGGATTGGACGGTCATGTTTCTCATAAAAGAATCAACAGACAATCCGCTGAATGACCGCGCAAATCCGTACGTCGGCAAAACGTGGTTTGTACCGCTGCAATAGTCACCGAGGGTCTCAGGAGTCCATGGGCCAAGGAATACGGACCCCGCCGTTGTTATCTGGTTGACAATATCCCCAACATTTCTAGTTTGGATAATCAAGTGTTCGGGCGCATACAAGTTGGCCACATCAACGGCAGTTGCGACGGAATCAACGACGACTGTGCTGCTCGAGCTCAATGCTTTGAGCGCAACCTCGCGGCCCGGCAAATCTGACAGCTGAGCCTTGAGAGCACTCTCCACTTCTTTGGCGACCATGACGGATGTTGTCACGAGCATCGCCTGCGAATCGGGTCCATGTTCGCATTGCGAAAGCAGGTCTGCGGCTATGAAAGTTGGATCCGCTTGGTCATCTGCAATTACCATAACCTCAGATGGGCCTGCGGGCATATCAATGGCTGCTCCTTCTGGATCTTGTGAGACCTGCATCTTTGCCGCGGTCACAAACGCATTTCCGGGACCAAAAATCTTGTCGCATTTCGTGACCGACTCTGTGCCGTATGCCATTGCGGCGATAGCCTGAGCACCGCCTATTTTATAGATGGTATCAACGCCGGTTTCGGTTGCTGCAAATACGACGACTGGGTCAATCGATCCGTCTTTTCGCGGTGGGACGCACAGTCTACGCACCGGGCATCCAGCGATAGCTGAAGGAACGCCGAGCATAATTGCCGTTGATGGCAGGGGCATCCGGCCGGCAGGAACGTACAGCCCGACAGACTGAATCGGGACTGGCCGTCGTTCACACCAAACCCCCGGCGCGGTTTCGACCTGTCTAGTTTGTGGCTTGCATGCGTCATGAAACAGTTGTATCCGAGCAATCGCATCGCGAACGGCATCGCGAACGGTTATCGAGACAGACTTCGTGGCTACGTCGATGTCTTCTGTGGAAAGCCGAAGGTCTTCAAGTTCAACACCATCCAGGCGTTTTGTTTGATCACGGATGGCGCGATCACCGTTCGTTCTAACGTCTTCGATTATTTCCTGGGCAACCCGCCGAGTATCTACGTCCGCCGTCAGCGCAGGACGGCGAAGCACCGATGCGCGCTGTTCAGGTGACAGGTCTTTCCAGTAGACACGATTCATGAGGGTCCTCGAATTACGTCGATCCGATACTTTCGGGACGGCGGTTACAGCAATATTTTTTCAACGGGGAGAACGAGGATGGAGCTAGCGCCAGCTTCTTTGAGCGACTCAAGGTGTTCCCAGAAGACGCCCTCCATACAAACGGCGTGTAGCGCAACTTTGTCCGGTTGACCGGCGAGGGGGAGAATTGTTGGTGTTTCCACTCCAGGAATTAGTTCAGCAATTCTGTCGACTGCATTCCGCGGAGCGTGCATCATGATGTACTTCGATTCTTTGACCTGGAGAGCACCGTCGATGCGTAATAGCAGCCGGTCGAGGAAGGCCTGGTTGTTGGCCGAGAGTCCGGCAGTAGACTGAAGGATTACTGCAGACGATTTCAACATCACCGCAACTTCGCGAAGATTGTTTGCGCGCAGGGTTGAACCAGACGAGACAATGTCTGCAATGGCATCCGCCGTGCCGAGGCTGGGTGCAATTTCGACCGAGCCAGAAAGCGACACGATTTGCGCATCGACGTTGTTGTTCTCGAGGAATCGCTTAGTGAGGTTCGGATAGGTTGTTGCGATCCGCTGGTTGTTCAGGTCGCCCACGCTTTCGTATGGAGCGCCGTTTGGAATTGCAATTGAGAGACGACAGAATCCAAAATCGAGAGGACGGATTGTGGAATAGGCGGATGAGCCGTTCGAAAGAGCATTACGAAGCGCATACTCTTCGCTCACATTTTCACCTAGAATGCCGAGGTCACACACGCCATCGCGGAGTAGTCCGGGAATATCGTCGTCTCGAACAAGCAGGAGGTCGATGGGCAGATTCTCGCCATAGCAGAAGAGTTGGTCTTTGCTGTACGAGAATCGGATACCACATCGTTTCAGGAGGGATCGCGACTCATCAGATAGCCGGCCCGATTTCTGGACAGCAATTGAGAGTCGATTGGGGTCACGAACCATGTAGTCGTTCGAAGGCGAGTTGATAACCGCCGTTTCCGGCGTCGATGTGGCGAGCGACACGGCCGACAGTTGTAACGGATACGCCGGTTCGGTCGTGTATTTCTCGATAAGAAAGACCAGATTTGAGCAGCGGAACAACTCGCCATCTGTCAGCTATTGCTTCAAGTTCAGCAGGAGTACACAGGTCGCGCAGGAGCATCCGGATTTCTTTCTGATCGTTCATTGCAGCTAGAGCCTTGCAGAGGCCTATCTCCACGTAGCGGACTTCTTTGGCCGGTTTGTCCCCGTGCTTTTTCATGATGCTTTATTCGTTACCGACACGTACTGAGAGCTGAGTCAACGTTGTTTGGGGGTATCACGCGGTTAGATCACTTCAGATTCATTGCAGTGACCACTCCCACTTCTCCCCCAAATCCTTTGACGTTCCAATATTGCAATAACGTACTAGTGTATTAATGTGCTATTACATTAAGATACTAATACACTGCCGAAAGTCAAGCTCTTGCATCAAAACGGAGACTCGTCAGAGACGGATGGACTACAGCGCGGGTGAGAGATGCAGGCACCGGTGACAGATGCATGCAGGGTTGACAGACGTTTGCCGAATTGGCGGATGCGCGCCGAGCTGGCGGATGCGCGCCGAGCTGGCGGATGCGTTCAGAGCTGGCAAGACGCCGGAGTTGGGGCGTCGAAGTTATCCGCGGGTATCCCCGTCAGCTGCCCAACTGGTTGACAAGACGCCCACGCCCTACTTCGCTATGCGTGAAATCCGATGCTTCGATGACTACCATCGCAGAAGGGCTTGTTTCGAGACTGGCCACAGCGACAAAGAGCTACAACATCGCCAGTGCGCTCCTCCCCGTCGGCTCCAAGCAGTCGAAACTTACCCTGAACCAGCAGGGGC
>CBDTVC010000131.1:0-7244 GCA_965363925.1 uncultured bacterium
GTCCTTCGCCGGTTGTTGTTCGCTCGAGCGTGTCGTCGTGCATCAAGATCAAATTTCCGTCAATCGAGACCCGAACATCACATTCCAGGAATGCTGGTGCCAGACGTAAGGTGCGCTCGAAAGTCGCGAGCGCGTTTTCCGGGTACGCCGGAATCGGGCCGCCACGATGAGCACTTACAAAGGGTCCGTTCTGCTGGTCGAATCGTAAGAAGCGGCCAAGTTCATCCGCACCCGAAAAGCCGCGGTAATGCTCAGCCGATCTCGCGTACGCGGGGACCGTTGTTGTGGTTGTTCTGGATGCACCGCAACCGCTCAGCAACAAGATCGTCACCATCCACTGAACGGATCGCAGAAAACGGAAAGACATAGGAGTGTGGAAAACGTGAAGCCGCAACGGCCCTGCAATGAGGCGAAAATCTGTAAACCGAACGCAGTAAAACGAAGTGCACGAATAACGCGCTGCTAGCCTAGTCGCCAGAAAGAAAGCACCAGGCAACGTTCGACACTACGAACTTAATTCAACACAATCACAAGCGCCTCACCGACACGACCATCTGATGCCTGACCAATCGCGGCAACCCCATTGTCGATATCAATGGCAGATCCGAAAAATACCTCTCCGATATCAATGATGTGGCGCTGTTTCCATTCTCCGGAATCCTGGCGCTCGAAGACGTAGCCAACTCGGTCAATGTTGTAGTCAAATCGGAGTTGCTCGTCGTAGCCGATTACAACCGTTTTGCTTCCATCAAGCGCGACGGCCGAGCCAAACGCCCCATCTTCAAAGGGGTTGGCTGGAGCAAGTTGGGCAGCCGATTTCCATTCGCCTTCCGGACTGCGCTCAAATACGGTAGCGGTGCCCTCAGCCTTTCGACCGGCTTTTCGTTCACCGATTAATGCACGGTCACCCTCCAAGGAAGCCGCGATAAAGAAGTCATCCAGCCCCGTAATTCGACCCGTCCACTCCCATTCGTTGGTCGCTGGATCAAAATCGAACAAGTACGCCGCCCCCCTTTGTTTTCGTAGGGCGGTCGATGCGCCGATCAAGACCCGATCCCCGTCCATTGCCAGGGTGCCTCCAATCACATACCCTCGAACATCCTTGGCAGCCGATAAGCGCGCTGTTCGTTTCCACCGGTCACTTGCATTCCGCTCGAAAATATAGACAGCGCCAGAGACAGTTCCGCCCGTCAAATCGCCAGCAGTTGAGACGGCGATTCGCTCATTGTCAATCGCGACGTCTGCCGCAAACCTGCCTTCGATGTCATCCGTTCCGGTTGAAAGTCGTGCAGTCTGCGCCCAGACACCTGAACTATCGGGCTCAAAAACATACACCGCGTTTGGCGCGACGTTCGCGTTTCCTTCCATCGAACCGTGAAAGGCGGACACGACCACGATAGCTCCGCTAATCGCAACTGTTCGGCCAAAGAAATCGCCCGCCGCACAATCTTCTGCCATGAGAGTCGAAACAAGCGCCCACTGTCCCGTTCGAGAATCTTGCTCATATACATACGCCGCTCCCGCATTGGTGCCACATGAATCGATCCCCGTCGCACCGACAACAACGCGGTTCGAATCAATGGCGACGTCGACTCCAAAGTAATCACTTGGTGCCGCATCTACTCTCGGAAGCTTGTAGATCTGTGCATCGACCCGCGTTACTACGATCGCAGAGCCGACGGTGAGTAACACGATCAGAAAAACGTAACGGAGTAACACATCGATGAAATGCCGAAATGGCCGACGACCATTACGAGGAATGTCGTTGCCCGCAACAGCATTGTGCCAAGCAGCATGGCGCCAAACAGAACGGTGCACCAACGCAATACGCAAGAGGGCACTGGTCAAAAAATCAGGACCTCTCGAACCGTCGTTCAAAGCAGCACCGAAAGAATGGAAAGACTCATTAATCATTGTCAAGCCGAGTTATCGAAGATTGATCTACATCCTGCAAAGGCTATTCCACCGTGGATTTTGTCAACCCCATTTGCCCTTCTAACGCACAAACGATCATTTTGACGCAAAATTTGCGTCGTTGTCAGGGGCAAGAACCGAGTTAGGGCTTTATTCTCAGGGACAGTCTGGACAGAACCGTCAAGGATCAACTACGGGCATCTGGGCAATCGCCTCTGCAACCAGGGCGGCAATCGCAGCTGTCGAATCCGATTCCGAGATGGGAAGATCGACAAAACGACTCGAGTTTATCCTTAGTTCTCTCGTCATCCTGCTCGAAAACTCGTCTTCGTTTAACAGTATTACGCCGATTCCATGATCTCGCAGTAGCGCAATCGTCGCGTCAACCAGTTCGCCATCTGCCTGCTGGAATCCGGACGATCGAAACCAGGAGTCGATCATATTTACCACCGCAAAGCTGCTGGCAAACGGCAGGGGCTGGTACGTCAACCTATGGTGACGGACATCCAATGGATCCGCGGATCGCACTACGGGGAATTGATAACCGAGGTCGCCAAGAACCGGCGCTAAGTTGAACCGCCCGCCCCGCGTTTCAGCAACGTCTGCGTAACGTGTTGGTAGCGTTACAACGAAGGGACGCTCACCCCATTCAATCGCCCGCCGCAACATCAGGTACACCTGGGATGCCGAGTATCCGGCCACGGCATGATTGGACACAATCGTTTGAAGCGAAGGCAACTCCTTAACGGCGTCGTAGATTTGCCAAGCGAGGGTTTCTTGATCTTCAAGCCCAACGCCGTATTGCCAAGAACCTCCAACAACCCAGGTTTCGCTCATGGACGAGGCGTTTAAGTAATTGTCAGCCGGTTCGACTGCACGCGAGCCGTCTTCATCATGGCGCACCGATATCCACGTCACGTCATCGCTACCCGGCAGCTCTACCAATCCGGGGCGTGTTGTGTATCCGAGCAGCGAGTCGGCTTCAAAAAGTGACGAAAGCCCGGTTCGTTCCGGTTCCGCGTAAGGTCGTCCACCCGCGACTCGAGTGAACAATTCAATCGCTGCAATGGCAATAACAACTGCAGCGATTATGACAACGGGCCTGATCAAACTTTACCGGCGGCTTCCAAGGACTCCGCAATTGTTTCCCATTCTTTGTACAGCTTCGCGAGATCTGTCTTTGATTTTTCGTACGAGCTAGTAACGGCGCGGGCTAATTCATGGTCGTCATACAGCCTCTCGTCCGCGAGCTCCTTTTCAATTTTGCGCTGGTCACGCTCAGCCTTGAAGATTTTCTGCTCGATCTTTGCATACAACTTCTGCAGTTGATACGGACTCATAGCGCCTAGCGCATCCGCAGAAGTCCGCCCAAGCTTACTCAGGCGGGCACGCTCTTCGGCTTCCAAACGCTTCTGTTCCTTAGTCTTCTTGCCGCCACTTTTTCGAGGTGTCTCACCGGTAGTCGCGGATGACTTGGTTGCTGTTGCGCCGTTTGTGCCAGAACCTGCCTTGCCTTTCCGCTGGCCAATGCTCGAGCCAGAAACCGCTGGTCCCGTCGCAGAGATCTTCGACGCTGTGCCGTGTTCAGCTTGCCACACGTACTCGGAGTAGTTTCCAACAAACGATTTTACGGTCTGGTCCTCTGCACGCCACACTCGGTTCGTGATCTGATCAAGGAAATGCCGGTCATGACTGACCACGAGGAAAGACCCTGAGTATTGTTGCAAGGCCTCGATCAGGACATTGACCGACTGAATATCGAGGTGATTTGTTGGCTCATCGAGTATCAAAAAATTGGCGGGTACGAGCAGTGTCTTGGCAAGCGCCACGCGACTTTTTTCGCCTCCGGAAAGGACCGAAACCGTTTTGAAGACGTCGTCCCCAGAGAAGAGGAAGGCACCAAGGATGGATCGAATTTCAGTCTCCGTCTGGCCACGGGCAGTCTCGAGCATTGTGTCGAGGATGGTCTTTGATTGGTCCAGTGCTTCAGCCTGGTGCTGTGCAAAGAAGGCAAGTTCTACTTGGTAACCCAGTGTCCGCGTTCCATCAAATGGTTCGGTACCATTAACGATTCGCGCGAGCGTTGATTTACCTGCTCCGTTTTTGCCAATCAGTGCAATCTTATCGCCGCGCTCAATCGTCACCGCTGGAGCATTGTTGAAGACCGGCACGGTGCCGTTCTCACTCTCATACGTTTTCGAGAACGAAGACAGCTCAAAGACTACCTTACCCGAACGAGTCGGTTCTGGAAAGCGGATATGAATCGCTGCGTCGTCGCTCGGCGGCGGTACGATTCGCTCAAGTCTATCCAGGGCCTTAACGCGACTCTGCACCTGTCGTGCCTTGGATGCCTTGGACCGAAACCGTTCGATAAATCGTTCAGCCTGATCAATTTCACGCTGTTGATTTTCATATGACGCGCGCTGCAGTTCCCGCTTCTCGACGCGAGCCTCCAAGTAGAAGGAGTAGTTGCCCTTGTACTCCGTCACCTTGCCAACATAAAGCTCCGCAGTCGTCGTGATCATCCGATCAAGGAAGTACCGATCATGCGATACGATTACCACGGTGCCTGGATACGAATTCAAATAGCCTTCCAGCCATCCAATGCTGTCGATGTCGAGGTGGTTTGTCGGCTCGTCAAGCAGTAGCACATCGGGGCGTCGCAAGAGCAACTTTGCAAGCGCGACACGCATCCGCCATCCGCCCGAAAACGTATTTAGAGGCCGCGACAAATCTTTCGTTTCGAAGCCGAGTCCGGTAAGCACGGTCTCAGACCGCGGTTTCATAAAATGTGCGTCGTGGTTGACGAGAATATTATGGATCTCTTCAAGGTCGTGGATCAACCTGTGATATCCTTCACTCTCGAAATCCATCCGTTCGCCCAACTCCTTCGTGATGGCGTCTTCGCGTGCCTGGAGGGCGAGGATTTCATCAAAGGCTTCGAGGGTTTCGTCGAGTACTGACTTGTCCGTTCCGATCTCCTGGAAATCCTGTTCGAGATAACCGACACTTAATCCGCCGTAGGATAGCGTTCCACCGTCAGCTTCCATTTGACGGGAGATGATCTTCAGTAGAGTTGACTTGCCAGCACCATTCGGTCCAATGAGGCCGATACGCTTGTCCTTCGTGATCGTCCACGTCAGGTCGTCCAGTATCGTGCGGCCTCCGAAGGCCAATTCTATGTGACTGAGCTGTATCAAGGGGTTTCAGGCTACTGAAGGACGGCAGTTCGCCGCGGTGTGAACTGCGGGCGGGCTAAGTTTGCCTAAACGCGCAAGTTCCCCTCACGTTCTCTCGGACCACGACTCTTTTACCTGACCATTTTGGTCAGTAGGCGTTTTCGTTCACGAAGCCGCGGAATATCGTCAGCCAGATGATCTTCACGTCAAGCATAAAGGACCAATTCTGGATATAATAGAGGTCGTACTCAATCCGCTTTTCCAGAGACGTGTTTCCACGCCACCCGTTTACCTGGGCCCAGCCTGTGATGCCAGCTTTCGTCTTGTGCCGAAGCATGTAGTACGGAAGGCTCTCGCGAAACTCCTTGATGAAAACGGGTCGCTCGGGGCGGGGGCCGACGACCGACATGTCACCTTTCAGCACATTTATAAACTGCGGAAGCTCGTCCAGTGAAGTTCGCCTGAGAAATGCCCCAAAACCGGTTGCCCGATTTTCGCCTTCTTTTGCCCACACCGCTCCGGTTTCGCTTTCTACGCCAACGGGCATACTCCGAAACTTGAGCATCTTAAACGTCGCACCGTTTAAACCCATCCGTTCCTGACGATAAAGTGCCGGACCAGCCGACGACAGTTTGACTCCGATGGCTATCCCTAGCAATAGGGGCGAAGCCAGAACGAGGACGAGTACGGACATCAGAATGTCAAACGCCCGCTTCAGGACCAAGGAAAATTTCAGTGGGGCTTCATCGATCACGTGGATTATCGGCAACCCGTCCAGATGCGTAACGCGGCTGTTAAGAAGATCAAATTGAAACAGGTCTGGCACCATCAGTACACTGACGGAACGCGTAGCAAGCTGATTCACAATCTGTTTTACACGGTCTGTCGCAGTAACGGGAAGAGCGATGTACACGACATCAATCGGTTTTCCCGACGCATCGAACTTGTCAATTATCGACAACGTTTCGTCAATCCTTCCGACCACATTCTGAGGTTTGTTTGGATCGTCGTCGATATATCCGGCGATCTCAAATCCCATCCACGGATAGCGTTCGAACGCTTCGGTTAGTTTTACTCCTACGGCGCCAGCGCCGATTACCAGGACGCGTTGTATGCCCCTGCCGCTAAGGCGCCGCCGCCGGGCAAGGCCGAAGAGCGTAAGGCGAAGGCCGACCATCAAGACGGGAAGGATGATGCCAAACAACAGGAACATCATCCGCGAAAACGAAAACGCGCGATAGAAGAATAGCGACGCGAACAGAGCCAGCAAGCCGATCGATACAGACTTGATGACGGCAAAAACCAGATTGACCAAACTCTGGGCTCGAGAAGGGGCGTAGAGGCCAGAAGCGGTAAAGACCAGCACAGAGATAATGATCGTCCACGGCAAGTAGACGAGGTACTCCTCCAAGGGGAGCCATTCTGGCGGCACGAGTACCTCGAACCGGATCCAGTATGCGATAAACCAGCTTACGGCGATCAGCACGAAGTCGCCGATAAACAGCAATCGCTGGAAAAATCGACTTTGCTCCTGTAGCATCAGGTTCTGTTAACGGATGTTATTGACTGTTAGCAGTAACCTTGTATCATCCGCAATCGTGATGGATTTTTTGGCGGGCAGAGTTGCCACAGTAAAATCAGCCTCAATATACGCTTGAAAGGCAAAGTTTCAGCCAGGCTCCGTTCATTTGCCAGATCGGTACACCCAAGCATTTCTGCGGATGGCCGTGCCTCAAGCCTCAAGAACAACACCCAGTGAAATATCAAGGGCTACAACTGAGTGGGTTAAGGCCCCACTTGAAATATAATCGACACCAGTCGCGGCAATTGCGGGGACGGTTGCGAGTGTTACGTTTCCTGATGCCTCCGTTGGTTTCCTTCCCGCCACGATACCTACCGCCTCGGCCAACATGGACGTGTCAACGACACCGTCCGACACGCGTACCATGTTGTCTAGCAGAAGTCGATCAACCGCCTCTAGGTCAGCGCCGATCGTAACCTCTTCAAGCGTACGTGTTTCAAGCTCAATTTGCAGAATTGTTGCTTGCTGCTGCTTACGGAAGGTGTCGGCGGCTGCGACGGCGTTCGTGATTCCTCCAGCCGCCGCGATGTGGTTGTCTTTCACCATAATCATGTCATAAAGACCGATCC
>CBDTVC010000132.1:0-7229 GCA_965363925.1 uncultured bacterium
AGAATCATGTGCGTTTCGTCGACCGCTTCCTGCTTGGTTGCATGTGCCGTGTGACCTTCCTGCCACAAGAACTCCATGGTCCGGAGAAACAGCCGCGTCCGCATTTCCCATCGAACGATATTCGCCCACTGGTTGAGTTTTAATGGCAAGTCCCGCCAGGATTTGATCCATCCGCTGTAGGCGTGCCAGATAATCGTCTCACTGGTGGGCCGAACGATAAGCGGTTCTTCGAGTTTTGAATCCGGCGCAGGTTGCAGCCCGGAGCCATCCGGCTTCATTTCCAGCCGTGCGTGCGTCACAACTGCACATTCTTTCGCGAACCCTTCCACATGCTCGGCTTCTTTCTCTAGAAACGACTGCGGAATAAAGAGCGGGAAGTA
Source organism: uncultured bacterium (assembly GCA_965363925.1). Classification (GTDB taxonomy): domain Bacteria; phylum Bacteroidota; class Rhodothermia; order Rhodothermales; family JABDKH01; genus JAGQWL01. Next base: position 381 of record CBDTVC010000132.1, read on the forward strand.
CGCGTTTTCGTGTCCAGTTGCCTTGAAACGATCATCGAGATTGCGCTGGATGTTTTCCCAGAGGGCGTAGCCGTTGGGTCGAATGATCATAGATCCTCGCACTGGAGAGTAATCTGCCAGCTTCGCGTTTCGGACGATGTCTACGTACCATTTGGCGTAATCAGTGGATCGGGGTGTGATGGCGTCGGCCATTGTGAACAGTGTCTGGGGTCAATTGAGGACAGGGGTGGGGAATAAACCGCGAAAAGCCCAGAATTAAAAGGATAAGGGCCTGTCGGACTGATATTTGTATTTTTTTCTTCGTGATAGGAGTGAAGGGTACCAGTCTCGCAGTTGGAGGTTGGTTCAATACGGATGATGTCGGGAAGTTCGCCGCTCGAGAAGTTTGCCGCTCGGGTTTATTGCCGATCAATGATATAGAGAGGCCCATCCGCTCTCCAATCGCGACGAAACACACGGGCTTCCGCGTTGTAGGTTATTAAGTAAGGACAAAGGCGTTTCCGCTAGAAGGAAAGAAAATCAGGTACCGACCATGAAATCAATTAGCTACCGATTAACAGCCGCGTTTAGCGGAGTACTGGCAATCGTGTTGTCTGGTTGTTACACCCAGCTTTCGACCGTTGATGATTACGACGACTACGATCGCGAGCGCTCGCGCGTTAGCGTTGTTGAGACAGACGACGGTGATTACGTTGAGCGTGAGTACTACGAAGACGGCGAGTATGTCGATGATGCCGAATACGGCGACGACTACTACACAGAAGACGATTACTACACCTACGATTCTCCGAACCGTTATCGTCGCTACTTTTCGACGTACTACGGAGTAGACTCGAACTATTACGATCCTTTCTGGGGCTGGGGACCGTCTTACGGCTCGGCCTACTATGATCCGTTCTATTACGGTTCGAGTTTATCGTTTGGTTGGGGCTCGCCGTTCTCTTACGGTTACTACAGCCCATACTATGGGTACGGATCCCGATACAACTATTACAGTCCTTATTACGCCTCGTATCGCTGGGGAAATCGCCACTACGGAAACCAGTACAACCGTAATCGATCGTACGCATCGCGTGGCAATTATGCGCCGCGAGGTTCATCCATTGGTCGCGGCGGAATTGGCCGAGACGCGACGGGCCGGACGGTGACGCGCGGCTACGACCGCACGGGTGCAAGAGGATCAACGCTGGGCAAAGACGATGTCAGGGCAGCGGGATCGCGTACGGCGGTTCGAGGATCGTCTACAGCGACTAGCAAAGCCGGACGTACTTCGGATGGACGTACCGTTCGCCGCGGTACTACGACAGAGAACGGCAGGGCTACGACGAGGACGACCACACGCGGGACTTCGACTCGAGGCACTTCGACTCGCGGAACGACGACACGGGGCAGTTCAAGCCAGGGCTCTACATCAAGGGGCACGACGACTCGTTCAACCAGTCGCAAGACGGGCGGTTCTTCAACGCGAGGCACAACGACTCGAGGCACTTCGACTCGCGGAACGACCACGCGCGGTACATCGACCGGACGCGCGAGTCGTGGCACAACGACGCGCTCAAGCAACGGTAAGTCGAGCGGTTCTTCGTCAAGAGGAACGACAACGCGCGGCACCTCGAAAGGCAGCTCCAGTCGTGGAACGACAACGCGCGGTACCTCGAAAGGCAGCTCCAGTCGTGGAACGACAACGCGCGGTACCTCGAAAGGCAGCTCCAGTCGCGGCACAACGACGCGCTCAGGCAGCAGCAAGTCGAGCGGTTCTTCGTCTAGAGGAACGACGACGCGCAGCAGTTCCACTCGCGGTACACAGACGCGTGGTACAACAACTCGCTCTTCCAACAGCGGGTCCAGTGGTTCATCAACGCGAGGAACGACCACACGAAGTAGCTCAAGTCGCGGCACTACGCGGCGATCAACCAGCAACGAGTCACCAAGGTCAACGCGGATTCAATCGCAAGGGTCTTCGTCCAATCGTACGGCCCGGTCTACGTCGAATCGTGAGCGCGTAACACGAACGGCAGATTCACGGCGGACGTCGGCACGGCCGTCTTCGCCTCCAGCTCAGAGACGGACGCAGCCGGCGCGACAGAGTGCTCCTGCACGAGCAACGCCGTCTCGCAAGTCGAGTCCGCCAGCCCGCGCAACGCCGTCTCGGAGTTCTTCGCGTAGCTCAGGTTCAGGAACAACGCGAAGTAGCTCGCGAAGTAGCAGCAGTAAAAGTACCGGCCGATCAGGTCGTGGTGGCAACTAGATTATTTGAAAAACTTGGTTTGCAGTACAGCCAGGCCCGTGTCGGTCTTGCACGGGCCTTTTCTGTGTCCAGTCGAGATTGCTGATCGATTCGCGAGCAGCCATCACAATCATCAACAGTCCTTTGATCATGCGGTCAAAGAAATCGCGGAGTGGAGCTGACGCCTGAGGAAACAATTGGAGTACCGTATACACGCCGGGTTGAATTACCCACATCCGCAGCAACAAAGAATCAATCGGAGTAAGAACCATGGGAACTGATCGTCAATATTGTAATCTCGGTCGGATGAGCAGACTGGGAGTTTTTGGTTTGCTAGTGCTCTTTGCGGTCGCACCCGCTTCTGCGCAGACTCTAGAAGACGCCCTTCGGTTTTCAAGTCGGCAGCCCATGACAGGCGTCCGATCACTCGGCATGGCCGGGGCCGGAACCGCAGGGATAGGCGACTATGCTGCCGTTAACTCGAACCCCGCCGGTTTGGGGTATATGCGATCTTCGTCGTTTTCCGGATCACTGAGCTTCTTCTCGACACAGGATCGTGGCATTTTTATGGGGCCATCGGGTGACACTGCGCTCGACAACCGGATTAACGATACGCAGATCGGCCACATCGGGTACGTCCACAAGGCGCAGACACGCCGTGGCACCCTTGTGTTCGCAGCTGGTATCAACCAGGTTGAGTCGTATAGCCGGGAATTGTACTACGAGGGTGAGAACGGCGCCAACTCGACAACAGATTTTTTCTTGCCGGTGGAAGGCGAATACACCATCGCTACCGACGACGGTGCTGACGGCATTCCTGGAACAGCGGACGACGAGTTTACGCCATCATTTGATCGGGATCTCTCGTTCATCGCGTTCGAAACCTTCGGGATTGATTTTGACGCTGACAGATTTGATGCCGGGCAAAACCCGTTTGTGCCATCCGTTCAAACTGGAACGGTCGAGCAAACGGGCACAATTCGCGAATCAGGAGCCGTGTACGAGATGAATTTCGCGGCAGCGACAGAAGTTGCGCCGCGTGTCATGCTTGGTGCTTCGCTTAACATCCCAGTCGGGACGTGGAGCCTGGATCGATTCCAGACAGAAGATGACATCAATAATGCAAATGACGGGGCCAACGGTACAACCGATTTTGAGTCACTGGATTGGACGCAAACGGTTGAGACTCAAATGGTCGGGATAAATCTTCGAACGGGTGTTTCCGTGTCAACTGCGGCAGGCTTTCGCGTGGGCGCGACCATCGAGACGCCGACGTATTTTGGTTTGTCGGATGAGTACTCTACGATTCTGACAACACGTTTTGACGACGGGTTTACGGATACCTATGGAGACGCCGTTGGCGAAGACGTCGGAGCAGGCGAGTTTGACTACAATCTGATCACGCCGTGGAAATTCGGAATCGGCATTGGATATGCAAAGCGAGACCTTCGAGTAATGGTCGATGCTGAAGTTGCTGATTGGAGCCAGCTTGAGCTGGATTCGGACCTTGTCTCGTTTGCCCGTGAGAACCAATTTATCTCTCGCAACCTTCAGGAATCCGTGAACGTTCGGGCAGGGATTGAATACGATTTTGGTCCAGTCACTGCCCGCGGTGGATTTGCCTCTGTTTCCGATCCGAGAAAGGCGACGTACTCGCGTCTTGCAGATGGCGAAGATCGAGCAAGAGTATTTCTTGGTGTCGGATTGAGTTACCGTGTTGCTAACCAGTTTGTCTTCGACTTTGGATGGTCAGGCGAGCAATTCTACGACGAGTTCAACACGTACGGCGTTACGGATGCCCCCGTCGTGTCGGAAGATGTCCGCCGCGGGCGGTTTGCCATCGGCGTTCGGGCTCGCTTGTAGTCTGCGATGCGGTTCTTCCCGGATGGCTCCAGGCAAACTGTGGATGTACCTGGTATCGAGATTAAGACAATAAAAAAGCCGGTCGCGCTATTGCTGCGACCGGCTTTTTTACTGAGTAGGCCCGTCGAGGGCAGATTCCGCTATGAACTGCTGGCCTGGCGTCGCGCTCGCTGAAGTGCGTAGAATCGCTTTGCTGCGTTGTTGTGCTCACGCAAGGTCTTTGAAAACACATGTGATCCGTTTCCATTCGTCACGAAATAGTAATAGCTATGTGCTTCAGGTCTTAACGCCGCCCGAATTGATGATCGTGACGGGTTGGTAACCGGCCCTGGCGGAAGCCCACGGTAGATGTACGTATTGTATGGATGGTCAATCTTGTAGTCGCGAAAGAAGAGCCGGCGTTTTCGTCCTTCGGTTTGGAGTAGGGCAAATTGCACCGTCGGATCTGCCTGTAATAGCCATTGATCTCTGAGCCGGTTAAGGTAGACGCCAGCGATGGTAGGCTTCTCTTCGTTGTGATTCGATTCCCACTCTACCAGCGCTGCGACACTAGCGACATCAGTCGGAGAGAGGTCTAATCCCAAGGGGTTTCCAGCGTATTCTTTTTTGTAGAAGTCATCGAAGTATTTCTTGACGCGTTTCACGACCGTCGGAGCATCCGTCAGCCAGTAGAAACTGTAGGTATCGGGCAGCATGAATCCGAAAATGGACGTTGTGTCTGTCCCGAGCTCTGCTGCCAATTCAGTATCTACAAGGGCGTTCAGGAAATCCTGTTTCGAAAACTCCATGTGCTTCGCAACAACCGCGGCAACGACCTCCTTTCGGGAGCCCGGCGGAATGACCACGTTCACAGGCTCCTGTAGACCGCGACGCAACGTCGAAAGCAGGTCCCGATTTGAGGCACCGGATTCGAATGCGTAGTGCCCCGCCTTAACTTGGTTGCCCCAACCTGTTAACGATCCGAACAACTTGAACGAAGCAGCATCACCCAAAATGCCGGCGGACGACAAACTATCGACAACGGAGTCAAACGATGCATTGCGGGCGATGTAAACAGTACGCTTACCATCAAAGTCAGTTGTATTCGACGACGAGGTCATCCAATACACAACGCCGATTCCGATAACGGCAAGCACTGCGAAAACAGCCGCAATTTTTAAGAGTTTCTTTTGCATACAGGATGTTCTTTATGCGAACCGTTTTGGACGACCGTCCTTGCCCGACCGTTGTTTACGTGAACTACAGCTTATCTATGTGACGATCTTGCGGGAAAACAGTTGCCCGAATTTTCACGGTGCACACAGGCCGTCGGAAGCATTAATCTGGACCTACGCGGCCTGGTGGAAATGACCGACGGGTAACCAATATCGTCGATTATGGCGGTAAAGACCGCTTATTGAGCTAAGTATCGTCCGCATTCCCGGACTCATCAATTTTGCTTTCTTGATAGCGCTGTCGCTCATTTGCCCGCGTCTCGTCAATAATTCGTTCGTACAGGCGTTTTGCCGCGTCGTTTTCAAGCGGTCCGGTATTGGACTCAACGATATTGCGGATCACGTCAGCCTCTCGACTCGGGACATAAACAGGTAGGTCTAACTCCTTCTTTATGTCGGCGATAACACTGGCCGTCGCGACCCGCTCATTCAGCAGTCGGATGATTGCCTGATCGAGTTTGTCGATCACGACTCTGCACTTCGCAAGGGTTTCTTCCGGATTTTCTTCGACAAGTTTACGAAGCGATTCGGGGGAATCTGCCAGGGAACTGAGAATCGATAAAGCTTCGCGCGAGGACATCTGCTTTGTGGATTATACGAGGCGTGCAGCGGGATCGATCGTCAACGTTAGGGGGTGGCTATGTCCGCTATTCAGCTTATGGAATGCAGCGACACCAATCATCGCCGCGTTGTCAGTTCGGTATCGTGGGTCTGGAATATACAGATCGAGTCCGCGAAGTTGACACAAAGCGCGGACTTGCTCTTGAAGTCTCCGGTTTGCCGATACCCCACCTACAAGTGCGACCGACTTGTAGTCACCCATATCAATGGCTTTCTCAAGTTGGATACACAGCATTTCGACAACAGCCTCAAGAAACGAAGCACATAGGTCGTTACGATGCTCGTCGATATAGGGCTCTCTCCTTTGATCGCCAAGTGCGTTGAGATGATACAACACAGACGTTTTTATCCCGCTGAACGAAAAGTCGAGCCCGTCGAGTTTTGTTCTCGGAAATCGATGAAAGCGCTTGTTACCGGCTACCGCCAACTTGTCAACCTCCGGTCCGCCGGGGAAGTCGAGTCCGATGAGTTTTCCAAATTTGTCAAGTGCCTCGCCAGCGGCGTCGTCGCGAGTCCGTCCTAGTACATTGTGATTAAGCGACTCATCCGTTTCGACCAACTCAGTGTGGCCGCCGGATACGATAAGTGAAAGCAGCGGTTTTGGCGGATTTGCGTTGTCTGCGTAGACGGAAAAGAGATGACCCTCAAGGTGATTGATTCCGACGATAGGAATGTCAAGGCTCAGCGCAAGTCCTTTTGCAAACGTTAGCCCGACGAGAAGCGATCCGGCCAGCCCCGGGCCATAGGTAACTCCGATGGCGTCGATCGTTGAAAGCTCACAATTTGCTTCCCGGAGGGCAGCATCAACGACAGGTACGATCATCCGCTGATGGGCTCGCGAAGCGATCTCAGGCACAACACCGCCGTATCCAACATGCATTAGCTGAGACGAAACGATCGAAGAGGCGACTTTTCCATCCTGGA
>CBDTVC010000133.1:0-7211 GCA_965363925.1 uncultured bacterium
CTTTCGCTTAGATAGATTTCATGTAGCTGCCGCCGGTCAATCTTACCGCTTGTTGTTCGAGGGAATTCGTTTACGAACTCGAGGATCGTTGGAATGGAATATTTGGGGAGCCGGAGCGCCAAGAATTTCAGTAGGCCCTTTTTATCCAGTTCACAACCAGGTTTCAACAGCACACCGGCATAAATCAATTTGCCCGCCTCGTCGTCTGCAAATGCAAAAACGGCTGCCTCTGCGACCATTTCGTGTAGGGTAATCGAGGATTCAACTTCATCCAACTCGACTCGATACCCGCGCGTTTTAACCTGCCTGTCCTTTCTGCCAACAAAATCATAAAGCCCATCTTCGCGCCGACGTACGAGGTCTCCGGAGCGATAGTATCGAAGTTGATGACCACCCAACGCCTCCACATCGAAGAAGGCACCGGCGTTGCGGTCGGGCCTTTTCCAGTAACCCTGCATCATCGTCGGCGTCCGAATCAGCAGCTCTCCCTCTTCCCCGACGTTCACCGCGCTCCCGGAGTCATCTGCAATTAGCAGTTCAACATTGGGGCAGGCATGACCTATCGGAACGGCAGCATCCGTTACCGACTCAATCGTTGGAATATGAAAGTAGGTTACCTGGTTTGTTTCCGCCGGACCATAGTTGTTGCTGAAGGTGGCGTTTGGCAGCAGAGACTGCAGCGCCCTGAGGTGCTTCTGTGAAAAGGGCTCGCCACCGTAGATGGCCCAGCGCAGATGGGAGAGGTCGCGTTCATCCAACGCGCCGTGCAGCAAAAGCTGAATCAGGGCAAACGGAACGGAATACCACACCGTAATTCGTTCGTCTTCCATCAAACGCGAAAGACTCGCTGGTATCATCCGGAATTCATCCGGGATGATCACAGTGCTGGCACCAACCAGCACTCCCGAGAAGTAATCAAACGTGGACTGGTCAAAGTGTAGCGGCGGAAAATTACTAAGTCTGTCATTCGGCGACAGCTCGTAGAGGTCAGCCGCCATCTGAGCGTAGCTCATCCCACTTCCATGGGTATGCATAATTCCTTTCGGCTCCCCTGTTGAACCAGACGTGTAGATGATATACGCAAGATCTTGCGATACCTGATTGACCGCGGGCGCGGCCGTCGAGAAACTAAACACGTCAGACCATGAAATAGCGTTCACAGTCAAGTCATCTGCATCATCGAGACCAATCACCGAGCGCAATCCCGTCGTCCGCGTCAGTAGCTTCTTAACATTTCTCAGCCTCTTGTCGTGCGTCACGAGAATATTGATCGCGCAGTCCTCGATCACAAACGCAACACGATCAATCGGTGCCGAAGGGTCTATCGGAACGTATACGGCACCGGCCCGCATGATCCCATAAATCGCCACAGCACATTCAAGACTCTTCTGTAAATAGATCCCGACCCTGTCTCCTTTTTGCACGCCCTGACTAATCAAGACGTTCGCCAGCGAATTCATCCGTCCGTTCAGGACATCGTACGAAAGCGACTCCTCTTTAAAGCGAAACGCCTCTTTCGGCCCGAACTTCTCAGCGGCTTGTTCGACAAGATGTGGTAGCAGGTAGATCGTAAACCTCGGTTTCGCGTGGCTCGAAGATCTGCCAGGAAGCAAACAAGGAGCTTCTCTCGCAATCCAGCTTCGAGAAATTGGTGATCACGTATGCGCTTCGGCGGGGCCCACACCTGATGTGTTTTTCGTGTTTGTGCGAGTAGACTTGTTAAAGCCCAAGCATTCGAGCGATGATATTCTTCTGTATGTCAGAGGTGCCGGAATAGATCAAGCCCCCAACTCCGTCACGTAAATCACGCTCAACCTCATACTCACTCGCGTATCCTTTGGCTCCATGAATCCTGATCGCGTCCAAGCTTGACTCCACAAACAGTTCGCTCAGACACAGCTTTGCCATCGCAGCTTCCATGAGAACGGACTGGCCGGTTTCTTCAAGCCAGGCAACCTTGTACAGAAGTAATCGTGCGGTCTCAAGGCGCACCTTCATGTCAACAACCCTGTGTGAGACAGCCTGGAACTGACTGATCGGACCGCCAAACGCTCGCCGGGAACGTGCGTATTGGATACAGTCGTCTAGCTGTCTTTCCATTCGCCCCAGTTGACTCGCGAAGATGTACGATCGTTCAGACTCCATGGCTGTGGTGAACAGACTCACTCCGGCTCCCTCTGGACCAAGCAAACAATCCTCTGGCACGAAGCAATCTTTGAATACGAGATTGCTGAAAGGAGTAGTCCGCAGTCCCATCTTCTCTGCTACAGGTGTGGTCGAGAAACCTTCTGCTGACCGATCAACGATAAACGCTGAGATCCCCCACCGGCCAACGGCGGGGTTTGTCGAGGCAAAGACGATTGCGAGATCGGCAATCGGCGCAAATGTTATGTAGGCTTTTTCTCCATTCAGGACGTAGCCACCGTCAACTTTCGCAGCTGTTGTGGACATGCTGTAGCTGTCGGATCCGCTCTCGGGCTCGGTTATTCCAAAGCAACCAATCTGCGCACCAGCGATCAAGTTCGGCAAGTAGCGACGCTTTTGCTCATCGCTTCCGAACTTCAGGATTGCCGGTTGGACGCTCCACATGTGGGAGTTGAGCGCAAAGGGAAGCGCGTTCTCTTTGCATCCGTATCCGACTCCTTCCATGATGAGAATGGTCGTAAGCGGATCAACGTTCTGGCCACCGTATTCTTCCGGTACCATCAGACCCAACAAGCCGTATTCCGCACATTTCTTCCAGGCTGAGGGAGACCATACACCATCCCGGTTGCGCTCTAGCAGGTCGTCGTTTAATTCTCGCTCAGCAAATTCTTGAGCGGCCTGCTTCTTTGCAAGCTGTTCGTCCGTCCAGGTGAAGTTCATGCTACAATGGATGTTGTGTGAGCCACTCTCCTCGTTCCACTCCGGAGCCGAAGAAGAACGCGAATAGTGACCGACGTCCGAGTGAATTGTACAAGCCTGCGGCCTATCACACGCTATTTGATAACCAGCCTTCCCATTTCGTCAACGAATTTCCATTCGTCCTGGAATTCGGAGTTATTCCATCGACCCAAACCGGGGAAAAACACCATGGATTTACCGTGCGCCTCAAACCCGTTCCCGTTCCACCGCTCGTCCATCGGTTCGTTTGCAGGTTGGTAGCGCGTATCCGAAGTTAGCCGGCACCGACCAATCGGTGAGTTGTTGTCAAGCGCGCCGTGCAACATGTGCATGCCAAAGCAAAGAACGTCTCCTGCACGAAAGTCCGTTGAAAGCCATCGCCCACCAAAGCGCTGCTGCAGTTTTAGTGGATCTGTACTCAGCCACGCAATCTTGTCTTTATCCGCATCCTTCTTTGCATACGTCTTGAGCAAGTCATCTGCTTTGTGACTGTTCTCGAGAATGATTAGTCCACCTTCTGACTTGGCAACGTCTCCGAGCGGTATCCAGCTTGTGTAGAGCCGACTGGTGCCACGGTTCATGTACGGTCCGTCATAATGAAAGCCGCAACCTTCGCCGGGGCGCACAAATCGCGGCCATCTCATGTCGTAGCAATGAACGGGGGCATCTAGAAACCGCTCCCAGAATCCAAGTACCTGTTGATTCAGAACGACGTTCAGGTAATCTTTACCCGTTCGAACGCTCGTTGCAAACGCTCGGAGATTGACCTTGTCAATTGCAGTGTCGTCGCTGTAGATTCCGTCCATCAGGTCATGTCGTGGATCGATCTCGCCGACGACGGCGTACTTCAGCAATATCTCGCGGCGCGCGTCAAGAACTTCTGATCGTGGTATCAGCTCTCTGAAGAACACGTACCCGTCTGTCGACATCCGATCCCGCAGCGCTTCGTTATCGGAAAGTATGTCGTTTGATTCACGCAATTCGCCGAACTTATCAGAGCTCGTGTCGATTGCAATTCCGTTCGAGGTAAGTGTTGTCATCTGGTCTAAGGCACTCGGTTTGGCGGCGTATCTAAACTGGCTTTCCGGCGAATGTGGGCACGCATTGTGGTGACGGCTGTTACTGCTTCATGGCCACCGCCTGAGCATGCAATATTATCGGCGATACGGAGAATTGATGGGTGAATCATTTAGTCTTCGCAATCGGTACAACTCGAAGGCACCCCAGTGGGACAAGTGCCAGTATCACCTTTTTAGTACGAAAAACTATTCGAAATTACCGGTTTGGCACACGCACTAATTGAAAAACGTATCCGGATTGAAGATACGGACCTTGTTATCCTCTTCGGTACAAACGACGTTAACCTTCGAAAGCTCGAAGAGTCGTTCCCAAAAGCGCGTATTGTCGTCAGGGGAACAGAATTATTCGTTTCGGCGGACACAAACGACATTGGTCGAATTGAAAGTACGTTGAAAGAAATGCGCCGGTTGATAAGACGCCACGGCGAGCTGACCACTGTGGACATCGAAACCGTCTTGACGTTGCATCGAACCATGTCGGCTTCAGGAACGGCTTACAACGAGAATGATGGGTATATCCTCAGCTCTCCCAAAGGTGGCGCCATACGGGCACGAACTCCCAATCAGATCGGATTGGTGGAGGCAGCGAAGAAGAACGACATCGTCTTTGCCGTTGGGCCAGCAGGTACTGGTAAGACATACACGGCTGTCGCGCTCGCCGTTGCGGCGCTTCAAAACAGGATTGTTCAACGAATTGTTCTTTGTCGTCCCGCAGTCGAGGCGGGTGAACAACTTGGGTTTTTGCCGGGTGGCTTTCGTGATAAGGTGGATCCATACCTGAGGCCACTCTACGACGCCCTCGGCGACATGCTGAACAGAGACAAGCTCGCCCTGTTCATGGAGCAGAATTCAGTCGAGATTGTTCCGCTGGCGTACATGCGAGGACGAACACTCAATTCCGCATTTGTAATACTCGATGAAGCACAGAATGCCACGACTCAGCAGATGAAGATGTTCTTGACTCGCATCGGTGCCAATAGTCGAGCAATCGTGACTGGCGACATTACTCAGATCGACTTACCGAGGCGCGAGCATTCTGGTTTGATACAGGCGCAGGAGGTTTTGAAAGACGTTAAGGGCATCCAGTTTGTTGAGTTCGATCAAGAAGATGTCGTTCGCCACCAACTGGTCAAGAAAATCATTAAGGCCTATTCAGATTTTGATGATTTACCCGGCGGTGGTTTCGGAGCTCGCGACAGAAAACGTATTGTCGATAAGTCGAGTCCCTCCGAAAAAGACCGCGACAGCTGACAAGACCTGTTGTCCGTGTCCAATCGAAACCAGTGGCTGCAGTGTTTCAGCGTCAACTACGTCGGCATACTGCACGAGGGCCAAGGACGCTTCGTCAATAATCTCCGTCATTAGGGTTCGTACAGTATGCGCGTTTGACTCCCCTGATTCGATTGCTTTTTTTGCGGATTTTACTGCTCGACTTACGACTACGGCTTGCTGCCGTTCTTCCTTCGTAAGGAATCGATTTCGAGACGACAGCGCGAGACCATCCGATTCTCTAATAGTGGGAACACCTTCAATTGAAAGCTGAAAGCCAAGGTCCCGTACCATCTTCTTGAGCACGACCAATTGCTGGGCGTCTTTCATTCCAAAGATGGCATAGTCTGGACTGCAAATCGAGAATAGTTTCGCAACTACCGTGGCAACACCTCGGAAGTGGCCGGGCCGGAAGGCACCACAGAGAACGTCTGCCATTGAGGAGGGTGTTACCCAAATCGACTGCCTGTCAATCCCGTCCGGATACATTTCGGATACCTTGGGCGCAAAAACCACATCGACACCACCCATCTGTTCCAAGCCGGCAAGATCCGCCTTCAACTGCCGGGGGTAACGAGCAAGGTCTTCTGTCGGACCAAACTGGGTCGGATTTACAAAGATCGAAACCACTACGACGTCGGCTATCTCCTGCGCTCGCTGTACAAGTCCAAAATGGCCTCGATGTAGGGCACCCATGGTTGGGACAAGAGCGATCGAGTTATTGATCTGGCTCCGTGCAAACGCATGCATCTCCGATGCAGTGGTGATCAGAAGCGGGCTGGCTGGCATCAGCAGTTTAAGTATATTCTTGTGTCTGCCCGATCGGTTTGGCGGGCCTGGTTAACGTTCCTGAAGTTACCTCAAAGCAACTCCAAACGCATTGTTGTAATCGCATGACGGTGAACTGCCCAACAAGTCCGTCGTTATGCAACGTTGCAAAATTGATGTTGAATAGATGGTACGTCCCCATCTCCACGAAATGCAGAGTATCTCCAACGGCGCCGACATTCGTCTACGTTCAGTTACACTAAAATAGCTTGAGAATTCATGTCAGATTTTCGAATCGAAAAAGATTCACTCGGCGAAGTCCGGGTCCCGTCGTCTGTAAATTATGGCGCTCAAACCCAGCGTGCCTTAGACAATTTCCCGATCAGCGGAATCAGGTTTTCTCGTTCATTCATTAAGGCCCTTGGAATTGTTAAACGATCTGCCGCAGAGGCAAACCGTGAACTGGGATTACTACCTGACGACCTCACGAATGCGATCGTTACCTCCGCGGACCGTGTAATTGACGGCGAGTTCGACGACGATTTCGTTCTGGATATTTATCAGACGGGTAGCGGTACGTCGAGTAACATGAATGCCAACGAGGTAATTGCCAACCTCGCAAGCGAATCGATGGGTGGAGATCGTGGAAGCAAACTGGTTCATCCGAACGACCACGTGAATATGTCACAGTCGTCGAACGACGTGATACCGACGGCGATGCACGTCGCGGCGTCAATGACGATCAACGACGAACTCGTACCCGCACTTAAACAGCTGGCGTCCAGCCTCGACGCAAAAGCAACCGAGTTTGATGACGTTCTTAAGAGCGGTCGGACTCATTTGATGGATGCGACGCCTGTTCGCCTGGGGCAGGAATTCGGAGGATACGCGGCTCAAATTGGGAGTGGCCTTAAACGACTGTCTCATGCAACAGCCGATCTCGCGCAACTTGCACTTGGCGGAACGGCTGTAGGAACGGGAATCAATAGACATCCCAACTTCCCTCGTGCTGCCATTGCCCACATTAATTCGGCAACAGGGCTCCAATTCTCTGAAGCCGAAAACCACTTCGAAGCGCAAGCCTCGAAAGATGCCTACGTGGCTGCGTCCGGGACTCTGAACACAATTGCGGTTTCGCTTTTTAAGATTGCAAATGATATTCGACACCTTTCAAGTGGCCCAACCAGCGGACTGTCAGAAATCAAGCTACCG
>CBDTVC010000134.1:0-7208 GCA_965363925.1 uncultured bacterium
TGCGCGCAGTGCGCGGCTGGGCTCCAACATATCTGTGACGATGACTTTCAGCCGGGATTCTCAGCATGGGGTGCATTTGCACAGTATTGCAACATCCGGTATGCCGATCTCAATTTGGTCAAGTTGCCAGAAGCCATTGACTTCGTCGCAGCAGCTAGCCTCGGCTGCCGTTTTATGACCGCTTTCGGATGCCTTATAGACCGAGCCAAAGTTTCCCCTGGAGAGACAGTCGTCGTTTTCGGGTGTGGCGGTGTCGGGCTCAGTGCGATCATGATCGCAAAAGCTGTCGGTGCGTTTGTGGTAGCTGTTGACAGGCGAGAATCCGCTCTGGTGCAGGCCCGGGCAACTGGTGCTCATAGTACCGTTCGTTCTGCCGAAAACATTGACTTGGTGATCGAGGAAATTGTATCTGCAACCAACGGTGGTGCGAACGTCACGGTGGATGCCATTGGATCGGCGGGAGTGGTCGCTGCAGCCTTGAGATGTCTCACCAAGCGTGGACGCCATGTGCAGGTTGGCTTACTGAACCCCGAAGAAGATGTGGCCCACATTCCCATGAATAAGGTTGTCTCTCACGAATTAACCATTACCGGAAGTCACGGTCTGGCGGCGCACCGCTACTCAACGTTGCTCGACATGATTGCCCGGAATCAGATCGATCCCGGCGCCCTCGTCACGTCATGCGTAACGCTGGATGAATCCTGCGAGATTTTGATGAGAATGGATGAAACTCCGCCCACCGGACTCGCAGTTATCGACTCGTTCTAACGATACCGGCGTTAGAGTTAGAATACCAGATTAGTTTTTGCAGAACATGATCCATTTTCTGAACTATTTGCGTTTCGAATTGTTGGCCCAAACATTGCAGAATATTATGGATACGTCCGATACTCGCAGTGTGTAGATCTTTAATTCGCCAGCGTTTTCTCAGTCCTTCCGGCCTGACGCGATTCGTTTTCCACTTTTGTTGCACTAACGATCAATACTAGTCGATCCATGTTCAATCGAAACATCGCCAGGTTGGTATTAGCTTTCTGCCTTGCTAGCACTATTTCTGTCCCGGCATTTGCTCAACCCGTCGTTTCTTCCGTTTCGCCGAGTTCGCAGTCGATCACCGCTAACGTCTCTTCAGACATCACGCTGAACTTTGTTGCCGGAATCGACCCAGCGACGGTAACCAATCAGTCGTTTCGTGTTTTTGGGCGATGGTCTGGACCGGCAACTGGAACCATCACCTTCGAAGACGGCAACAAGCGAATTCGATTTAACCCAACAGACAATTTCTTTGCCGGCGAATGGGTCACGATATCACTTTCGAATATCGTCGCGGACGCCGGTGCCAGCACCATGGCCGGTGGTTACTCATGGAACTTCTGGACCGCCACTGCAACCGGGACGCTGAACCTGACTAACATTGGAAGTCAATCCATTCGGGCGACAGGCGAAGGAGCGATTACCAGTTACGGTGCGTATGCCGGAGACTTTAATGGTGACGGATTTTCGGACCTTGTCGTTCCGAACGAAAACACCAACGACGTCCGCATGTTTTTGAATAATTCGGGTTCCTTTGGTGCCTTTTCGAGCGCGCACTCACTCGCCGGAGCCGGTCGCCCCAGCCCCAACGAGGGCGCTGATTTCAACAACGACGGAAAGCTGGACCTTGTAGTTGGGGTGCTCTCCTCTAACAGTGTTACTGTATTTATCGGCGATGGACTCGGATCGCTTGGAACCGGAGTTGCCTATACAGCCGGTTTCGATGTCCGCGCGGTTTGTATTGCGGACTATGATGCGGATGGCGACGAAGACATAATAATGGCCGCTCGTAACGATGATGATATCGATGTACAAAAGAACGACGGCAGTGGTGTCTTTTCGGCCGGCGGATCGTTTGCAACCAACGCCAACTCGAGCACTGCTTGCGCCGTTGCGGATGCAAATGAAGACGGTATCATGGATGTCTTCGTCGGCTCGTACTTGAGCCAGGAACTCACGATCATGCTTGGCGACGGCGATGGTGGCTTTACCGTATCGAACAGCATCTTGTCAGGGGGGCGCAACTGGATGATCGCCGCGGGTGACGTCAATGGTGACGGGCACGCCGATGTTGTTTCTGCAGGTGGCAACACCTTTCCGGAATTCACCGTAGCCCTCGGAGACGGTGCGGGTGGATTTATCTCGTCTAATTCGATAGCAGCCGACAATTTCATAGTTGCCATCGATCTTGGTGATGTCGATGGCGACGGCGACCTGGATCTGGCCGTCAGCAGCATTTCCAACGCACGATGGTCGCTGTACGAGAACGATGGCACGGGTACATACCCGATCGCCCCAATTCGTTTCGATGCGCCTTCTCAGGCATCCTGCGCAATCTTCCACGACCGCGACAATGATGGCGATCTGGATATGACCACTATCGACGAAGGCAACGATCACCTCGTCTTCTTTGACAATGACAGCTCGATATTGTCTGTTGAGTTAACCGACTTCGATGTCCTCTCGATCGGTTATGATCTTACCCTCCGCTGGAAGACCGCAATGGAAGTTGACAACGCGGGTTTCGACATCGAAAGTACTCAGTACGACTCTGATGAATGGACCAGCATTGGCTTTGTTACGGGAGCAGGTAGCACCACCTCTACTCAGTCGTACACATTTAGTCTTGTTGACACAGAACCTGGCCGATATCGATTCAGATTGCGGCAGGTCGACTTCGACGGACGCACGTCGTACAGTAATGAAATCACTGTCGTGCTTGCCGCTCCAGAAGGCATCACACTGACGCCCGCATTCCCGAACCCATTTGCATCAAAGGCGGTGTTCGACGTCATAGTACCTCGAATGGTAGAGGTCGACGTTGAGTTGTTTAATGCATTGGGGCAACAAATTCGTACACTGCACTCCGGCTACCTTTCCGGGCTCGATCGTCACCAGTTCGAGGTTGATGGAACGGGGTTGCCTGCCGGTTACTATTTAATTCGTGTAAAATCCAAAGACAGCGTTGCGACCACCGGTTTAACGCTGTCGAAATAAGATGCTCGACCTCCTCCGACCGATTGCAGAGCAATATGCCTTTAACGGTTCATTGTTCGCGATCGCCTTTGATGACCTTTCGGGCGAAGAGGCCCGAACCGCGCCGGGCCCGGGTTCTTCGTCGATTCACTGGATCGGCGGGCATTTGGTAACCGCGAGGTACCATACCCTGCAGCTGCTGAGAAAAAAGGCGCCCGTTCCGTGGGAAGGTCGCTTCGAATCTTCGGTACCCGCTGGCGAACAAGCGGCCGTTTCAATAGAGCGGATTATAGATGAGTGGAATCGGGTGACGCCGGTACTGATGTCGGCCCTTGCCGGCGCAGAAAAGCGCCTCCTCCACACAGCACCGCCCACGCCTTTTCCCACGATCGAACAGAACACGCTCGCAGCCTTGGCCTTTATGGCCAATCACGAAGCGTACCATCTCGGTCAGATTTCCTATGCCCGCCGATTGGCAGGCAAAACCCCACTCGTCGAACAACTTCTAGCCAATACCAATAAATAGCTGGCCTGTCGTGGTAACTTTCAAAGCCTAATCCTATTCGACTGAAAGGCCGATTAACTGGATCAACGGATAGTGTAGTGTAGCCTCCCCTCCCTCCAAACTAGAACGGAATAGTCGATGATCCGTCGTTACAGTTTTAAATCAGTACTTACGAGCGCGTTAACTGCGATTCTCTTTCTTCCTTTTACGGGTACTAGCGATGCCCAGATCGTACTAAGTGAAGTTGGTTATGCAACCGTTGATTTTGGCGGCCAAAGTAAATGGGTGGAGCTGCACAATACCGGGTCGGGGATCGCCGATGCGTCTGGACTCTTCTTGTGTCGCTGGCCTGCATACAGCCAGGTCTCCTCGCTATCGGTCCTGTCCGGTGACGTCAATATCCCTGCTGGCGGATACCTCGTCGTAGCATTTACATCTCTGGAAACTGGGGATGGCGAACTTGGGCTGTACACAAACAATAGTTTTGATAGCGCGGCAAGCATCCGCGACTATGTCGAGTACGGCTCTACAGGGCATCAACGCTCGGGTCGTGCTGTGGAGGCTGGCGTTTGGGTGACTGGTGACAGCGTTCCGCCGTCACAAGCCAATCAATCACTTTCCGACCTCGGAACTGGTGTTGGCGCATCTGCGTGGGCTTCGACGCCACCAACGCCGGGTGCAAAGAACGCGGGAAGTGTCGGCACCGAAACGATCGATTTTCCCGAAAGAGCTTTGCGGGTCTTCTCGGTCTTTCCTAATCCCGTCTCACGTGGACTTCTAACGGTCCAATATCATGTCTCCGAAACATCTCCGGTTGATCTTGAAGTATTTGATCTTCTGGGGCGACAGCGCATTAAGACTAGCGCATTCGCGACGGCTTCCGCTAACGCCCTCGCGATTGAAATAAATGTCGACGCACTGCCTCCGGGCAATTACCTGTACCGGCTATCCTCGCTGGCGGACGGTTCTCAACGACGCGTTTCCGGTTCGTTTGTAAAACAATCTCAATAGAAACACTGCCAATGCCCGTCGATGCACTCGAAGTTGAACGTTATCCAAACCTCGTCGCGGTGCTGCCCCTGCTTTACATCGCCTGGGCTGATGGTGAGTTGAGCAATGCAGAGCTTGCCGAATTACGCTCGATCTGTTCGTCAGAGGATTCCGCGCTCTCCACTGTTGAACGCGACGCTATTCGTGCGTGGCTGGATCCGGCCAATCCCCCAGATGTAACTCTCTTGACAACGTGGCGTGAAACGATTGCCCGCTTCAGTGACGATATTAGTGCAGAGTCTCTTAAGTCGCTCGTGTCGTTCGGGGAAGCCCTTGGATCCGTTGCCCGCTCCAGAGGCGCCGGGCCGGATTCAGATTCACTGAGCAGCCCGGCAGAAAGCGTGCACCCGAAAACGCTGAAGGCGCTTGCGGAAGTCGCTGAGATCTTGGGTTTAGGCGGGGATGAACCGGTTGCCCGCTTCATCAAGCACGCGCCTGCATTGACCGTCGTTGAAGACGGCTCGTCATCGAGTCGACTAACGGCAATACTTCAGGGTGATCAGGCAGAACTTCGCGGGTCGGTTCTTGATTTGCTGGCAAGTGATCCGTTTGCCAATGCACCGGATGACGTCACAGCCTATCGGGATTGGGTTCGGGACCGGATTGTAGACCTCGCAAACGCGGGTTATGGCTCCGTAGGATATCCCGTAGAAGCGGGCGGTCAGGATGACATGCGCGCGTTTGTAACCATTTTCGAAACGCTCGCTTACTTCGATCTGAGCGTCGTAATCAAATTTGGAGTGCAGTTCGGCCTGTTCGGAGGATCGATCCATCAACTTGGGAGCGAACGCCATCACAAAGAGCTGTTGCCTGCAATTGGCGAGGCTAAGTTACTCGGATGTTTTGCAATGAGTGAACTCGGTCATGGTTCAAATGTCCGCGACCTGAGAACAACCGCGACGTATGATCCGGACCGGGCAGAGTTTGTTATTCATACTCCGGATGACAATGCCAGGAAAGAATGGATCGGTAACGCAGCCCGTCACGGTCAACTCGCGACCGTTTTTGCACAGCTAATCGTCAAAGACACGAGTTATGGCGTGCATGCGTTTACGGTGCCGATTCGAACCGATAGTGGTCAACCCGCAAAAGGAGTAACGCTTCAAGACTGCGGGCACAAGATGGGACTCAACGGGATCGACAATGGACGAATCTGGTTTGACCATGTACGAGTTCCTGTTACGGCATTGCTCGACCGATTTGCTTCCATTGACGAATCTGGCGAGTACACTAGTCCGATCGCAAGTGATGGTAAGAGATTCTTCACGATGCTCGGTACACTTGTCGGAGGCAGAATCAGTGTCGCCTGTGCCGGACTGAGTGCAACGAAGACGGCGCTTACCATTGCAATCCGCTACTCCTCTGTTAGACGACAGTTTGGTCCGAAGGGATCGAAAGAAGTTTCGTTGCTGACTTATAGAACTCAGCAACGGCGACTTTTGCCCAGGCTTGCGGTCGCTTACGGATTGCACTTTGCGCTCCACAAGTTGGCCGACGATTACGCGGCAAACAAGGTGGGAGAAAACCTCCAGGAAATTGAGGTACAGGCGGCTGCCTTGAAATCGTTTGGCACCTGGCACACTACGGCTACGATCCAGGAGTGCCGGGAGGCATGCGGTGGGCAGGGCTACCTGAGCATCAATCGGTTCGACACTATAAAAGCAGATACGGACGTCTTCGCGACATTTGAGGGCGACAACACCGTACTAATGTTGCAGGTTGCCAAGGGTTTGTTGAGTTCCTATCGGCAACAATTCCACGACATGAATTGGTTGATGGTGGCGCGATTTGTTGCGGACCGTGCTGCTAGCTCAATTCGAGATCGCAACCCGATCGCTGCTCGCAATACAAGTCCGAGTCATCTTCGTAGTGCCGAGTTCCAGCATGGAGCTATGGACTACCGTGAACAATCTTTACTTGGGTCACTTGCCCAGCGCCTTAAGGCCAGGATCGACGGCGGAATGGATTCGTTCGAGGCAGTTGTTGAATGTCAGGACCACATGGTGTCACTGGCAGACGCACACGCTAAACGATTAGTTCTGGAACAATTCATTGCGATTGAATCACGCATTGAGGAACCAGAAGTAAATCAACTGACGGCACTTCGACAGCTTTGCGGACTGCACTTCCTCGAAAGTGATCGAGCGTGGTTTTTGGAGCAGAACTACATCGAAGGAGCGAAATCAAAGGCTATCAGAACAGAGGTGAATCAGCTATGCGCTGAGATTCGAACTTCCGCAGTTGGCCTCGTGGATGCTTTTGATATTCCGGACACTATCCTGCGTGCCCCGATTGGTCTCAGCGGTTAGCCGAACAGTCGCACAATCGAGAAGCAGTCCTCTAGCAATCGACGTTGGACCTTCAACCCGCCTACTTGCGCGGCCCTAATCGATTAGAAAAAGCCGGGCCTGCGATAGCCCTGTGGAGATCAGGCGACGTCAGGAGTTGGCAGACTTAGGCCTCAAAACAAAAGGGACACCGGCGCTGAGCCGATGTCCCTTTTACCGTCAAGCTAAATCTAATGCGAGTGTTCGTTAAGGATATGTAGTCGTTACAATCCTGTACCGACACAAGCGTCAATGCTTAGAGCGTCACTCCCAACTTGGTCACTGTCTCCAGCGTGAGTTCGCCAGTTGCCAAGCCA
>CBDTVC010000135.1:0-7181 GCA_965363925.1 uncultured bacterium
ATTGGTTAGCTTTCAGCGGGGTTAGTGGGATTAAGCGCCCCCGGGCACTCCTGCTTATGAACCTTGTTGTTCTTCGACCGCTGCCTTGATATCGTCGACGTCTCGTTGCATCGCCTTCTTCATCGCCCCTTTGAACACAAACCCCAATGGGACCGAGAGAATCTTTGCCAGGAACGCTTGCGGCTCAGAATCATGCGTCATCGTTAATGAGCTGCTGCCATCTTGTTCGGAGATGCTAAACCGGCTTATGTAAATCGACCCATGACTTTCGGCTCTGGTTTCGTAGAACTCGTTCTCAGCGGCATCCGTAATCCACATTACCTCGGTCGCACTCTTACCGAAAATTGTTCGAATCTCTCGCCATCTTAGTCCGATGAGCCCGCTGTCAGGTTTTCCGAGAACCTCGACGCTGTCAATGGAGCTGATTCTTGCCGACGCATTTTCGATGTCAGTGATTACGGCCCAGATCTTTTCCTTGGAGCCATTGATGGTTGCCTGTGCTTCAACGATCATGCTGTTTCTCCTACAAACATAGTGATAATACTGAGGCTCACTTGCAAAGTCGAAAGACGAAATTGGCACGACGAGTGCCAATCAGTATAGTTAATTGATGGGGCCTCTATTTCCTTTTAGATCTCCTCAGCCCGTCCCTTCCCGCAATAGAAATGCCTCCATCGATTCCACTCCTTGGTACCCAACCAGCCGATCCGAGACGGTTCCGTCCGGCTGGACCAGAATCATTGTCGGGTAACCCTCGACATTAAATCGCTCTACAATTTTCGGAAAATCGTCGCCATCAACTTTTATTGAGATCATATCGGCGGCGGCATCGACAACCGCATCCGCCGTGTACACCCATTCCTCCATCGATTTGCACGGACCACACCAGACGGTTTCAAAATCTATGAAGAGAACTTTTCCTTGGCGTTTCGCAGTTGCCTCGGCACCTTCAAAATCGGATGCGAACGAAACCGATCGCCCAGATCGAGGTGCACGCCGGTCCACCGCCATCTGATCGTCGTCTTCGGCTTCTTTTGCGCGCGTAACGCCTGGATCCACCGCCTCCAATTCAACCGATCGGCCGGTACGATTCACCGTAACAATTTGATAAGCCTTTTCACCGAGCCAAGCATGCCGATCTGCGGGGCGATCGGTCTCATACCGAAACAGGTTCTGGACCGAATCGGGGAGGGCTAGTGTCCAGTCGTCATCTGTGGTAAACTCACCGTCCAGTCGACCTTCTGAAATCCGGATGTGGGCTTCGATTCCGTCAATCATAACGCGGCCCTGCATCCAGCCCTTCCGTGTAAAGCGCAATGCGTGCTCGGTTTGCTCTTCACGCATTTCTTCAACGTACCACAACGAAATCGGATAAGGATTAACGACAGTTTCGTTGGTCTCGGAATCTGAAACGTTCACATCGAGCTTCGTGTCGAAGCTCGACCACATTTTGTAACGCGATTCATTCGGTGTCGTGGTCAGAATCTCATCCGTCGAATACTCGGCGTCCTGGTTGGTGTCGATCTTCAGGATGTCGAAGTACCGGGAATCCGGGCTCTTCTCTAGCCGCACGTTGTAAACATTTGACTGCGAACTACCAAGCACGATCGAACCCTGCAAACCACCATCTCTCATCTCCACAGTGACTGCTTCAGCCTTCGGGCTCCAGCGCAGCTGCGTCTCACTCTCAAAGTTACCAGGAGCAAGTGTTGTAGCAATTCTGGATTTATTGACATCATCGGGAGTGCATCCGCCGAAAGAACCGAGGGCGATGTAACTCAGCACGAAAACAAATGATTTCAAGTGGGTGATTCCGTGGGTTTCCTTGGGCATACTCGTATTTTGGAAGCGAAAGGGTACCGGCAATCTACGTTTTTTGTGTCGATGCGGGGTGAGCGACTATAACCTGAATATTTACCGAGCACAAATTATGGATGAAGAAAACAAGCGCGAATGTCCGTCATGTGCTCTGATGGTTGACGACACGGACGAGATTTGTCCCTATTGTAGTTACGAGTTTCCAGTCCAGAAGCCATTTTTTCCGTGGGTTGTGGGGTTGTTTATAGTTCTGTTGCTCGGTTGGCTTTTCGGATGCTGACTGGTCAAGACGGTTAGATCGGTTTTGTTTGGCTAAAGCCGCCTTGCCGTCCAGTAAGCTACCCTACATTTAGGCCGCCCAGCCCGACATTCCTGTGGGCGGTTTCGAGTCAAACCTACGTCTAGTCTTCCCACACCGTTCTATCTGCATCTACCAATGAATGCTCTGAGATCATCCTCGCACGCACACAAGTTTCTCCGACGAAAACTCGTTCATGGTAACTCGCCACGAGCCAACTATTTGCAAACCATTCTCATCCTGCTGCTTGTTTCTGGGGCGGGTTGTGCAAGTAATCCGAAGCAGCCGGTCGTCGAACTCACTGTTGCGGATGTACACGCTGCGTACCAGTCTGGTTCGCTCACCGCTCTCGAACTAGTCCAATCATACTTCGAGCGAATTGAGGCGTACGACGAGAGTATCAATGCATTTGTTGTGCTCAACCAAAATGCTTTGACGGTGGCCGCGGCACTCGATGCAGAATTTGCCGAGACCGGAGTGCTCCGGCCGCTGCACGGAATCCCCATCGTTGTCAAAGACAATTACGACACAGCCGATCTACAGACCGCGGCGGGCTCTGCGGCGCTTGCCGGTCTTAACGCGCCCGACGATGCGACACAAGTTGACAGGCTTCGCGAGGCGGGTGCTATAGTTCTTGGGAAAACGAACATGGCCGAGTGGGCGTTTAGCCCCTACGTCACAATCAGCTCGATCGATGGGACTACGCACAATCCGTATGACCTGGCTCGTGTACCCGCGGGCTCCAGCGGCGGGACGGCTGCTGCTGTGGCAGCAAATCTTGGATTGATCGGGCTTGGTACCGACACGGGTAACTCGATTCGCGGCCCTGCGGGACACAATTCGCTGGTTGGCATTCGTTCAACCATGGGCTTAACAAGCCGGGACGGGATAGTGCCTCTCTACCTTCGTAACGACATCGGAGGTCCGATGGCCCGCACGGTCGAGGATGCGGTTCGCGTGCTGGACATTATTGCGGGGTACGACCCGGCTGATCCGATCACTTCGCGCAGTGAAGGCAGCATGCCATCGAGTTACCTTGATGCGCTTGACGCCAACGGGCTGTCGGGAGCAAGAATTGGAGTGTTTCGACCATACATCGATCCCGAGAGTACTCATCCTGAAATTGTCGCTGCGATGGAGCAAGCGATCGCAGACCTTCAAGCCGGCGGTGCGCAAATTGTTGATCCGTTTGAGATTCCGGACCTCGACCTGAGCGAGTCTGTCTGGTGTGAGGTGTTCAAACACGACGTTGAGGTGTATTTCGAGTCTCGCGGTCCGGAGTTTCCATATCAGACGCTTGAACAGGTTATTGCAACCGGGAAATACTCCGACTACATCGAAGCGGACTTGAAAGCGGCAGCAGCATGGAATGAGCCGCCGTGTCCTGATCTGTACACCCACCAGCCCAACATTGACTTCCGCAACAAAGTCCTTGCGGCCATGGACGCCGAGAGTGTTGATGCCATTATCTATCCAACATGGAGCTACCCAGCCCGACTGATCGGGGACATCGACTCCCCGGCAGGAGACAACAGCCAGATGTTATCTCCGCAAAGTGGTTTGCCAGCGATTCAGGTCCCGATCGGGTTTACGGAAGGTGGCCTGCCAATCGGCATGACGTTTATCGGGCGCCTTTTTGCTGAACCGACTCTCATCCGATTCAGTTACTCATACGAACAAAGCAATCCCATGCGCAGACCACCGGCCGGGTTTCCGGAATTGTTGGATGATGCCTCGTCACGTTAGCTATGACTTGCTTGTGGTCACGTGTCGAAGGCTTGTTCAATACTGAACGTATGGTCCCTAATTGATGTCTCCAATCGGCAGCCCTTCCAGCGCCATGATCTTCAGAGCGTTTGTTGTGGGGCACGGGCCGGGACGCAATGTGTAGTCGAAGATCATACGGCCTTTCTCAATGTGTTCGCGGAAGTGGAAGTTCCGTATGGCGGGCACGTCGTCCTCTAGCTTCACCAGTTCAAGATCGTGTGTCGAAACGAGGCCCGTGCCGTACCCATCACAAAGCGCCAGTAGCAGTGCTCGACTGCCGATGTAACGTTCTCGATTGTTAGTTCCTCGAAACACTTCGTCGATCATAAAGAACAATGGAAGAGTATCGCCGACTCCGCGTTCAGCTTGCTGCAACTCTGTCAACAATCGCTTTAAGCGCTTGACTTCTGCATAGAAGTAAGAGATCCCGTCGTTAACGGAATCAGCAACGTTGATGCAGGTGAACAGCCGGAACGGAATCGTTTGAAATCTCGCTGCATCAATTGGGCCGCCGGCGTACGCGAGGCACATGTTGCTGCCGAGCGTCCGGAGGAACGTACTTTTGCCGGACATATTGGAACCGGTGATCAGTGCAATCGAGCCGTTGGAGTCGACCCGAAACGAGTTTCGGATCTTGACACTTTCCTCCAGTAATGGATGGCCGATTTGTTCAGCCAGAAAAACGGAGCCTTCAGCCAGAGAAGTAGAGCCTTCAGCCAGAGAAGTAGAGCCTTCAGCCAGAGAAGTAGAGCCTTCGGCCCGATCCTCCGCTGTCTCTTTCACGCTAACAAACTTGGCAAACGTGCATTTGGGATTAAGCGCGCCGAACGTCGCAAGTGAACTCGCTGCTTCAAGGGTTTGAATGGCTTCGAGCCATTCCGGGAGGTGCTCCCGCAACTGCTTCTTGTATCGACTCAACACGAACGTAAAAAAGAGATCCCATGGCATCAGCAAGTTCAACACAACACGAAGAACCTCATTCTTCTGCGCACTCGCGGCGACGGATAGCCACGAGACGGTGCGCAGGTAAGACGACGGCGGATGTTCGGACTGCTGAAGCGGCTGTGCTAGTTCTTCAAGTTGACTGCCCGAGCTAAAACGATTCGACTCAAGAAATTCGAAGATCGGGCGGAACCGATTAAGCTGAAAGTAGAGGTGCTCCGCTTCATCAAACAGGTGCGTGTAGAGTCGGAAGTTCAGAAGGTACAGGCTTACGTATATCATAAGCGAGTAGACCCAGAGGTTAGGAAACCCGCTCCAGACTTGCAGTGCAATCAATACCGGAGTGGCTACAGCTAGGGCGCCCAGCAAAAGAAGAACCCGTACGATTTTGCCCGTGTCTACATGGGTGTCTAACCACTTCAGGAGCACATCACCCTGCCATCGCCCGTCCCCCGTTCGGGTTACGATGCCAGCAAGCAGTGAGATCCGGTCCCGGAATCGATTCAGGGGCACAAGTTCTTTGACAAGCGCTTGCTGTCTGTTCGACGCCTCGAAATTCGGCTGTACCGGCATCAACCAGGATTGCAATCGAGCGCTTCCTTCCTCACTGAAGGACGTGTCGATCAAGTGGTGTAGCGATCGCGGGCCTTGCAGGTTCAGGTCCCGTGCAAAAGGGTGGTAGGCGTCGGCCTCAGTCCATGTGGTTTGTGGCAGAAGCTTCCAATCACGTTCGATCCGGGCTACGTGTGATAACTTTATATCCTCATAAAGTTTATGCTTCCGGATGCTGTAGATCAGCTTGTTGTGAAAGTAGACGAGAGACGAAAAGCAAACGACAGACGCAAACGCCACCGAAGTAGCCGCAGAAGGGCCCCAGGAATTGTACACCCACCAGGAAAGAATCGCTAAAGTGGTAGCGACAATGAGCCTGATCTTTGAGAATAACTGACTTCTGCGCTCAAGTATTTCATGCCTGCGACGGAGCTTATCAACGAAGCGGTAGAGATCAGTCTTAATTTTGTCCGGACTATCGACGGGCATTGTTGTTTTTTGCGGGTGGGAATTAGCGATGGTAAAGATAGCATTGCGTTGCGTTCTTAGGACAACTATACGTGCGCGGCATCGCGGCGGTCCGCAATTGCCCTGTGAGGAAGGCAATCTTCTCCACCCAATTCGGGTTCGTGGTCTGCTTTTGAAAAATGTGATCACAATCGCCGCGGCGTCAGCCCTTTGGTTCCAGTGGAGGGACCCCTAAACCGCTTGCAGAGACACTTCCGATATCGGCCGACTAATCTGTAGTCTCCGGCGACTAGAGGACCAACACGACCTCGTGATTTGGATTCGCGTTGTTATTTTGTGTCGTGGCGGAGGCGTTTGTTGGGATAATGCCGCATGGTTTGGCTGATTATAGAACGCATGCGACGATGAGGACGGCGGGAACGACTTATATTTGCACGTAATCGCCCCGTTTGGCACCACAGGCAGATCTTTGTTGACCGAATAGTTTATTTCCGCCCCGAATCGTCGATTATTCGGGTGCAGTCGGTCATCATCCCCCGTCTGTCTGCCGAAGCAAGGGAAGTATCGCCAACGAGCTGTAGCGCGACCTGTATCCGCTGTGTTAGAGACTTGTTCGGAATGCATTTTTGCCGGATAGCCGGAAGGACCCCTGTACTGATATTTTTCTCGAAGCTTGCTCTACTTCTCCTTCGAATTTGGAGCGTTCTTTACGCTCATTTTTCTCCTCTACTGGTTTGTCTTTGACGGCAAGACCAAGCAGCAGAACATTCTGCTGCTGCTGGCGAGCTATTTCTTTTATGGATGGTGGGACTGGCGATTCCTTGGCCTTATCGTATTTAGTTCGCTGGTGGATTATGTAGCCGGGCTGATGCTGCATCAGTCTTCTGAGCAATCAAGACGCAAGGCATGGCTGATTCTCAGCCTGGTTGTGAATCTTGGGTTGCTCGGTGTGTTCAAGTACTATGGGTTCTTTGTTGATTCGTTTGTGGACCTTGTAGGAATGTTTGGGTATCAAATACCTGGGCGTACACTGGAGATAATACTGCCGGTCGGGATTAGCTTCTACACGTTTCAATCGATGAGCTACTCGATTGACATCTACCGGAAAGAGATAGAGCCAACCCGCGACCTGGCTGCGTTCCTGCTCTACGTCAGCTTCTTTGCTCAACTCGTCGCTGGTCCAATCGAGCGCGCAACAAGACTGCTACCTCAAGTGCTCAGGGGTCGGAAGTTCAGTGTTGATAATGCTAAAGATGGATTGCGGCAGATTCTTTACGGTGTTTTCAAGAAGGTCGTGATTGCGGATACGATAGGCGAACATATCCTGCCGTATATG
>CBDTVC010000136.1:0-7176 GCA_965363925.1 uncultured bacterium
CTTCTTGACTGCCACCTTCTTAGCTCGAGATTTCCGGGTCGCAGACTTTTTTGCTGCCACCTTCTTAGCTGGAGCCTTCCTGGTCGTAGACTTCTTGGCTGGGGCCTTCTTAGCTGGGGGTTTCCTGGTCGCAGACTTCTTGGCTGGAGCCTTCCTCGCCACAGATTTTTTCGTCGCGGACTTTTTAGCTGAAGCCTTCTTCGCCGCAGACTTCTTCGGGGAGGACTTTCGGGTTGCCGATTTCTTCACAGCAGACGTTTTCTTCCCGTTAGCCTTTCCAGCAGTCTTTCGTTTCGACGAGCGTTTTGCCTTTGCCGCTGAACCCTTGGAATGTGCCGACTCTGTTGGTCGATATTTGATCAAGCAACATTCATTGCTATTGCCACGGGTTCGGTACTCCACCTGATCCATCAGTCGGCGCATCAGGTGGACACCAAAGCCACCACTCTTTCGATTGCGGGCGTACTGCTGAATATCTGGCTCATTGTAACGTGCCGTTTCAAAGGCGCGACCTTTGTCGCGGATCCGAATGATGAATCGGTCCGGCTTAATAATCACGTCAATGTCGATCTGGTCTGCCTCGTCAGTTCGACGTTCACGGCCTTGGTAGGCGTGCTCAATAATGTTGGCACATGCTTCATCGGCCGCCAATTGAAGATAGTTCACCGTTTCGTCGGGGAAGTTTGCCTCAATTGCGTAGCGCTCAACAAACTGACGCACCTTGCCAAGGTGTCGCGTCGAGCTGGGAATCGATATGCTATGAACCGATACTGGCACTAACTAGCCGGTCCGTTTTCGAATTTTGACATAGCCTCTTTTTCATCGTCGACGATATCGAACAGCATCGGAAAACCGAGCAGGTCGAATACGTTAAAGACTTTCGGTTGCAAAGCAGCAATCTTAATGTCGCCGCCCTGCTCACGAACGTCTTCGATATAAGCCATAAAAACACCGAGCCCGGCGCTCGATATATACTGAAGCTGACTACCGTTAACGATGATCTGAAAGCCCTTGTCGTCCTGGCATTTCTGGATAGCGGCCTCCAACTCAGATGCGGTATGTGCATCCAACTCACCGTTAAGGTCAAGTATCGTAAAGGGGCCGGTAGACCTGAATCCAACCGAAAAATTGCTCATTGATCTGCCGTTCGTTTCAATAACTAGTGTGTTGATGAGCGATAATACCGCCCATTACACTCATTCGCTAGTTGTTTGGCTCGTCTCCGTCGACGAGTTCTGAGTAGTTGGCTAGTTTGGTTTCCGTTTCGCCGGCAATTGCCGCCAAATCCTCCTGTTCGTCTGCGACCGGTGGCCATTGTTCAATCATCGATGTGGCTCCGCCGAAGGCCTTGCCGAGCCATTTGATCACAACCACAGACGTATCGTCTCCATACGCGCCATTCTCGACAAACGTGTCAAGATCCTCCATCAACGCCCGATGAAGATCATGCACGTCCTCGTGCCGATTAGACTCAAGAACACGTAAAACGCGGTCGTACCCATATTCTTCGCCGTCTCGACTCCGGCTCTCCACGACACCATCCGTGTAGAGCACAAACACGTCCCCCGGATTAAGCGACCGCGTTTCTTGTTTTAACGTCTCGGAAAATATCTTTCCAGTTTGATCGAGTCCAAGCCCCATTCCATCAAGACGCCAAAGTGTCGCTTCTCCGTTGAATTCGATGGTCGCTGGCGGGCAGTGACCGGCTCGCGCAATGGAAATCGTTTCGCGTTCGGAATCAATAACGCCGTAGACGACAGAGATGAAAACATTCTTTTCAAGAACGCGACACAGTGCTTCGTTCGCGGCCACAAGGAACGCGTGCGGCGTGTCCGCAATAGATGATACAGATGCAAAGATGCCCTGCATCACCGCCATGTAGAAAGCAGCAGAAGTGCCTTTTCCTGAAACATCCGCAATGATAAAACCGAGCCTGCCGTGGTCCAGTTCAACGAAGTCAAAGTAATCGCCGCCCACCTCCTGGGCGGGTGTGCTTGACGCCGCTATTGACAAGCCACGCAGCGCGGGAATTTCCTGGGGCAACAACTTGGTCTGCACTTCTCGAGCAATCGCAAGCTCACGCTCGAGTCGTTCTTTCCCGAGTCGCTCCTCAAAAAGTTGTGCACGATCAAGTGCTAGCGCTGCCTGATCACTATAGATTGAAAGCGCGGAGACGTCGTCTGGTTCAAAACCTTGCGTGACTTCTTTTGCCACGACCAGCGTACCGAGCAGGACCGATCTGGCAACAAGCGGTAGCGCCACCAGGCTTCCAATGCCTTCGCCTGGACGTGCCGTTACCCGGTGATCCGCAGGAGCACTACCGAGGATTAGCGGTTGGCGTTTCGATTGAACATCCGCAAAAAGAGCTGCCGAATCGACGGTTTCCTTTAGCCGCCCGGGTGAAATCCTGAACGTAGATTCTACAATTGGCTCGAATCCCGATTCCGATGAACCCGGGACAACAAGCCATGATGAATCAGCAAGTCCGGCCTCAACCGGTGATGACGTTATAGTGGCGTAAAGCGAATCAGGCTCAAATACCTGGCCCACGAGTTCGGTCAGGGCGTGGATCGCATTTACTTCGCCTGCCTTTTGTTGAAAGGCACTGGCGGTCGGCAGATGAAACAACAATGACAAGATTGTCGTCGTCGAATAGATGATCCCAAAAATGATCGAAAGCGTCAGAAATACCGAAAGTGGATAGCTGTAAAATGTGACGAACGCAAAACTCCCCGGAATCAGGTTTATGCCTTCGATAATCTGCGCGTCCATTACGCCGATGCACACCAGCAAACCAAGTAGTAACACCGACAAACCGATTACTGCCAGCTTCTCCCTGAACGGCAGGTAGACAATCCACGACATCCGGAACGAATTGACAACCATAAAGCCAATGGCCGGGATAAAGGCGAGGCTTTGGACAAGGTTCAACCCGTTTCGGGACGGCTTAACAAAGACTAGCAGGGAGGCCGCGATCATTAGAAACAGGAGGATATTCCAGTTACGCTCGCTGGTTCGTGTGCGCCGCACTTGAACAAGGCTTCTGATGCGGACGAGTAGAATGAAACAGAATCCGGCCTGAAAGAATGTGATCACGTTCATCTTCGCAACCGTCGCCAACGTTAGCGGCCGGCCGGTGTCGAGGTCAAATCCCAGAAGCTGGATCTCCTGAACGAGGTCTGCGGGAATATCGGATTGGCCCAATTGACTGATCGCGTACCCGGCGGCGATGTAGACAAGCCCGGCAGCAATCGGCGCCCAGAACACCGGGATGAAAGATTTAGGCCTTTTGTCGTAGCGATAGAGCAGGTAGACAAACGCGGCGGCAAACGTCAGGATCACGCCCGTTTCGTAGAGGACTGGCAAAACCCAGGAAGTGCCGATCTGGCCCCGGAATCGGAGCATGTGGTAACCGAGGGCTGACACAATTCCTGCCACGACCGCAGCCAACAACAGTGCGTTGCGTACGGCGAACCCGTTCCGGAACCGTTTTACACCTTCCGTTGCCTGAAGAAGTCCAAGTCGCTGCATTTAAGCTGGCTGGCCCAATAGTTGAGATTTGGCGTTGATACCTGACTGACAAACATAAGATTTGCCCGGCGAGGTCGCTAAACAATCCTGAAAGATCAGACGGATTGGAGGTCCTGTTGTCCGAATTAATTCGCGAACGCAAGGATATTGTACTGCCGGAACGCGATGTTGTTACGAAACGGTGCCATGCCAATACTATTAATGTGCTCGACGTTACTATAAAGCGGTGCAACGAAGCTCTCATTAAAGATGTGCAGGACGGCGATTTTTCAGTAACAATTCCTAATAGGCGCCGTACGCACTCGTTCACGAATGCTACCAGACGGACTGCAATAGATACCTGGAATAGATAAATGAATAAGAAAAAGATCGTTCGGGTTGAACTCTTACTATTGGCTGTACTCGCCGTGCTGGTTGTCAGTCGGGTATTTCAGGGACTGCCCACTCTGGACGGTGAAGTGACCATTAACGATATCAGTCGTGCAGATCTTGAGCATAAGGCATTTGAAGTTTTGGACGCCGCTGACGTGACGATTGTCGCGTTTGGATCTCTGGAGGATGCGAACTATAGCCGCTCTTCCGAGGCTCCGATGGCTGCTTATCCGTGGATTATACGCCGATCAGATCGCAAACTTGTTTGGAAGATGGATCCGGCTAATGCAGCCGTTCAGGAGGGAGGGATGCTTTTGCGGGCCGAGAATACTGTGAGCCTGGAACCTGGTCTGTACGATCTCTACTACGCGACCTTTGGTTCGAGCAAAAACTCTGCACGCGACCGAAGGTTGTTTGGTGTTCGTTTGGGGGAGCATTGGACAGCAGATCGAAAGCGTTGGCAGGTTGCTCTTCGGGCAGAATCAGGCTCGATTTCCGCTATTCGTGATGAAGATGACACCATCGGCCCTGAGAATATGGATAACGTGATCTGGGCATCTGGACCAATGAGAAACCGCAAACATGCGGACGAGATCGTGGCCGTCGATTCTCCAGTTGAAGTCTCAATTTATTCGATTGGCGAGATTTGTTCGGACAGCGCTTGCGGAGACTATGGTATGATCGAAAATGTGGCCACAGGCGACGTAGTCTGGCGTCTCACCGAAAACAATTCGAAGCCTGCCGGCGGGTCTGCCAGCAACTTTGTTTATGACGGGACGATTACCCTGGACAGCGGAATTTATCGTTTGAGCTATCACACAGACGCTGGGCACGCTTACCGCAGTTGGCACGGTAACCCTCCTTTTGACCCAGCCGCATGGGGAATGACGGTGTATTCAACGGACGAGAAGGCGTCGGGTAACGTTCGGCCATTTGACATTTGGGCGGAACGCGAGCCTGCCGTCAAGCTGGCCCCGGCTCGAAACAGCGCCACATTCGAACAGACGTTCACGGTGACAGAAACGACCGATATTCTTGTCTACGGGATGGGCGAGATTGATGGAAACAATCGATACGATTATGGGTGGCTGGACAATCTTGATAACGGCGAGGTCGTCTGGTCAATGAATGAAGACAACGTGCGCCGCGCAGGTGGTAGTCGTGACAATAGTGTCGCCGAGGAGTATCTGACGCTGGAGGCCGGCCGGTATTCGTTGAACTACGTTTCGGACGACAGTCATTCATATGGAAGCTGGGAACGCGACAAACCTGATCATGAAGAGCGCTGGGGCGTGACCCTGTTCTCGCTTTCAGACGCCGAGTCAAGTACAATATTGATAACGGAATCAGCCTCCAAACCACAAGCGCGTGGTGAAACTCATACTGTAAAGGGCAAAGAAGTATTTGCGATGCTCCGAGCCGGTAACAACCAGAGCGAAGACGCCAAGATCGAACTGATATCTTCTAGCCGTTTGCATATCCGCGCAATTGGCGAAATCTCGCAGTCCGGCGAATATGATTTTGGATGGATCCGGCAGGAGCCTTCGGGTACTATTGTCTGGAAGATGGATCGTACCAATACGATATCCGCTGGTGGCGATGAGCGGTTCAGACTCTTCGACGGTATCGTGACCATGGAAGAGGGTAGTTATTCGATTCATTTTGAAACTGATGAGTCCCACGCTTACGGCGATTTTCGAGACGCCTCACCCGACTTTCAATCCGATTACGGTATGCGTGTCGTGTTGCTGAGCGAATAGGGCAGGGACGCAGTATCTTTGATGGATTCAATCACCAATGTCTCGCCTGATGAGTGTTCAGCCGTCAATCTGTCTTTCTGTTCAAACATCCAGGCAGATTGCGGACATCCTGATCGCGGAGCTTGGTGACGTCGGGTTTGATCTCTTCAGCTTCGACGAAGACAACTATTCAACCGAATCGGACGTGGTTCAATCCGAAAATCCTTCGGATGTTGTGACCCTGAATGGGTACACCACTGCTGCAGGTTGGACTGAGCATCAGGCGGATGTGGACTCCCTTCTGAAGCGATACCTTCCGCGCGCTGACGACGCGCCTGTCCCCGCCAGCGGTGTACTAGACGCCGAGTTCTCGGGAGTAACCGGGACTTGGCGCGTATCCGAAATCGATCCACAAAACTGGAATGCCACGTGGGAAGCGTCTATTCAGCCCATCTCCGTTCCGCCCTTCCTGATTCGCCCCTCCTGGTACGAGCCTGACGCCTCCGAACAGGGGCTCATTGACCTACTGATCGACCCAAAGATGAGCTTCGGCACGGGTTACCACGAGACGACACGATTGATGTTGGGTGCGATTGCCGAGCTTTCCACGCCCGGCCAACACGTTCTCGATGCAGGCAGTGGAACTGGAATACTCGCGATTGCGGCATGTAAGATTGGCGCCGAGAAGGTCGTCGCATTTGATTTTGACGAATGGTGTGCGATCAACGCCCGTGAGAATTTCGAACAGAACGGATGCGCCGATCAGGTGACGTGGTACACCGGTGAAATGAGTTGCGTACCGGCAGATAAGTTCGACCTGATCCTCGCTAACATCAACCGAAACGTACTCATTGAAATCTTACCTGCATTGCGGACCCGACTGCATCCGGCAGGAATAATTGTGCTTGCTGGCCTACTCACGAAAGACCGTGACCTCATGTTGGAGCACATCTCTAACGCCTGCCTCATAGTCTCGGGAGAGGATGCAGAAAATGAGTGGTGGTCTGTTCGGCTGGGAGCGGCTTGATGAGACGAGCTGCGGTCATTGACGTCGGGACGAACACGGCATTACTACTGGTCGCTGAATTGTCGGAAGACGACAAACTGGTTGTCTTGCAGACGGCGCGCCGATTTGTTCGCCTGGGGCAGGGAATTGATGAGTCGGGCCGGATCAATGTTGAAGCGATTCAACGTTTACTGTCAGCCCTCGGCGAGTTTCGTGCGATAATTTCCGGCGTTGACGTTATTAAAGTTGTCGGGACCAGCGCCTCTAGAGATGCCGCTAATATCGAAGAGGTCGCGACCGCAGTACGGGCTGAATTTGGTTGGAACTACGTTGTGTTGTCGGGAAATGACGAGGCGCGATTTACTCATGCCGGTGCCATTTCCGAAGTCGATTCTTCAGTCTTGGAGGGCAAACCTCTCGCAGTCGTAGATATCGGTGGGGGCTCAACCGAAGTCACTTTCTCTCACCCTGGGGCTTTAGCACCTTCCTTCTGCGCGAGTCTTCAGATTGGTTCGGTTAGACTGGCGG
>CBDTVC010000137.1:0-7139 GCA_965363925.1 uncultured bacterium
ACCTAAAACTGGCCGTCTCTGTGGCATCCAACCCCTGGGACGCTCGCCTCGCTACCATATTCGGAGTGAGCGCCCGAAACGGTTCAAAGTCAAAGCGAACGTCACTGTCCTCATACCCATACTTACCTACAAGCGGAACTGGATCATCGGATAGCGGATCACGCAATCCACGCACCATGCGAACACCTCCTTGACGGACAATCTCCGTCACCACAATGCCAGGAGTGTCATCAACTTCGGCGACAAAGCTATCCCAGTTTGCTTTGCTTCGAAAAAGAAATACACCAAGTGCGATGAGCCCGACCAGCAAAAGCCCCAGCATCAACCAGGTCTTCCAACCTGCACCAGGCGACTCACTCATCTGGACCTTCAAATGCGATTCGAGCAGTGGCTTGACTTTTTCAAAGGCTGAGACATCGCCCCGATAGTCAGAAATCTCTTTGCGGTATCGAAGGTGGAACTCCTCGATAATCTCCTGCGTGTCTTCCCGAACACTGCGCGGCGGAGCTCCGCGAATGACCGCAGCTAGCGTCGCAACCGGACCCGGCTCAAACAGAATTGTTAAATCACCGTATTCGATGGATTCAAGCGAATCTGCCTGGTCACCACCCAACGAATCGCGAACAAAGTCCTGGATAACACTCAGCATGCTTGTCACGAGGGCGCCGTCTTGCTCCTCGTCTTCCACACGGGAAGCAGAGACCAACGGCAATCCCGTTTCATTGTGAATCACGAACAATTGTTCGGTCGCATAAAGCAGCGTGTTACGTAGTACAACTTCCGAAAACTCTTGCCCTGTGCGTAGGGCTTCGAATCGCCATTTTAATCCCTGTAGCGAAAATTGGTGCTCCATCGTCCGGTTTACGGACTCCAGGGTTGAGTTCAACGCCTCGGAAATCGCTCGCCGGATGGCAGGCCCAATCACTGGGAAAATTGCGTCGACGAGCGGTTGTGGATTTCGTCTGACGCTGCGGCGAAGCGTTTCCTCTATGGTTGGTTCAAGGGCAGCTGCTAGATGGCCGTCACGAGCAGACCGCTCTATCACGGCTTCAGGTAAAAGCGACGCAAGTTGCTCGGCCGTTACGTCGGTCGGACGGTTTTCCAAAATCCGCAACCGATCGTCAGCATCCGCAAGGCGTTCCTGCTCCGGCGCCATCAGTAAACGACGTAACAAATCCATCTCGTCAGAAGTCGAGCTGGATTTCAACGCAGACGAAAGGACTTCGCCACTACTGTCGTCTAATGGAACTTCGGCCATACTGATTTGAATTATTCAGAGTCGGCGCGAAGCGTACGTGCAATTCCCTCAAACAACGCCGCCAATTGATTTCGATCTGTCTTCGCTTCAGACAAACCGGAGACGGCGTGGTCCAGTCTTTCGGTTAGCGCTTGTTGGACCGCGGACTGTTCGGCGCGGATCTTCCCGGCCGTTTCTTCGATTAGCCCGTTGAGGCTTCCCGCCTTCTCAGTCTGCTCCTGGCCCAACAGCTCCAGGCTTTCCTGCAATCGCTTCTCACTTTCTCGCAGCTTGTCCTCTAATGCATCCAGACCTGCTCCGTGGGTTCGCGATTCGCTTTCAATTTTGGCCGTCAGCAAATTATGACTGCTTTCTGCATCCTCACGCACGGAGTCGATTTGACTGTCGAGACGATCCGATAGAGATTTTTCCAGAGTCGTAAAGCGTTTCTCAATTTCAATGCGGAGCTGAGAATAGTCGTCGCGAAGCTCGCGGTACGCATCACCAAACAAGATCGAACGAATCTTGTTAAGCTCCGCGCCAGCCTCCTCGGGCGACGGCTGTTGGCCATTGTCGTCGGTCTTGCTCAGGGTCAGGTCCCCTGTTTCATTACTGCTCATATTAATCCGATAGTGTTCGAAACGCGGACATCGATAACGAATCGCGAATCGAGGATGATACTATCACGGTCATTGTCTTTCTTATTCACTCGCACAGTACTAAAACGTCAGCTTTGAAGCTATTCGTCAAGATTTGATACTCCCGGCAAGCGCGCCAGAAGAAAACACCGAATCTAGCGACTGGCAAGTTAATCACAAGGGAGACAAGGCATTCGAGAGAATTGCGCAAAAACGCGGTATCTCCTAAAAGTACGAATCGAGTGTTCAATTTTGATATATTTTCTAAGTTTCATTGCCAGTCGGACGGCTGGACGATCCCTGACCATTTTCAGCCGCGATCGGCGCCATTCGTCCTCGTATGACCGTTTGTCGTCGTGTTCACTACCAAAATCAAATGATTCAGAAGAAGATCTGCATGCTTGGGACATCGGGAGTCGGGAAAACGAGCCTGGTGGAACGATTTGTGAACAACGCATTTTCGGATGACTACTTGACTACAGTCGGAGTCAAACTCTCGAAGAAAGTGGTGGCGGTGGACGGCGACGAGGTCCAGCTGGTCTTGTGGGATCTAAATGGTGAAGACAAATTCCAGCGTCTCTCAACCAGCTATCTGCGCGGATCTTCCGCTTACTTTCTCGTGATTGATGGGACACGATCAAGTTCGGAAGACACCGCACTTGAACTGCAGCGACGGGCACAAGTGGCGCTTGGAGATATTCCGTTTATCATTCTTCTGAACAAGGCGGATTTAGAAAAGGACTGGGACGTCAATGACGAGATGCTTCGAAAATATACCGACCGTGATTGGACCTACCTTAAGACAAGTGCGAAGAACGGACACGGAGTCGACGAGGCGTTCCAACACATCGCTGAGTTGGCGGCCAAGTCGGCGAAAGATTAGCTCTTGGCTTCTAAGCATGGACGCTATGCCGGCAGACTCGGATGGTATTTCTACGTGAGACTAAAAGAACTACATACTGACCTGCCTGGTGCTGATCCACCGCCGCCAACCGCAGGATCCTTGCCCGAAAGTATCCTGAGCAGTCTAGACGTTGCTGTGCTCGAGCGTGTTGAAGGGCGAAGTTTCCGGCTCGCCGGTGCTGCTCCGAATTGGTTCTCGGCACTTTTCGAAACAACAACGCCGGACACCGCTTTTCTCCCTGGAGATCAGTCGGCCTTCCTCAATCATTTTCTGTTCGATGCCACTCAGGTATGGGATGGGACGATCAAGTCGCCCAAGTGGCTTTCATCTGGACCATTTACCGAGAAGTTTTCGTCCGGCATCGAGCTTACGCTTGAAGCCATCGCTCTTACTGTAAGTAGCGTACCCGTCCTCCTTCTAAAATTCCCTACTTCAGACCACGAAACAGTCCGCGAACTGCTGCAACAAAGTCGACTCCAGAGCCTCGAATACGGTCGGCTAGTTCGAGAAATCAATAAGCGTGAAGTGCTACTTCACTGCATTGTGCACGATCTCTCAGCACCCTTGGCTGGAATGAAGAGTAGTCTTGAACTCTTGCATAACGACAATCTAATCCGTCCCGGAGGTGAGAAACTCCATACCATCGGAATGAATCAGATCGGCAAGATGCAGAACATGATCAAGGACATTCTTCACGCGTTCAGGGCAGAGGTTGGTCCCTTGATACCGACGGCGGTCGAACCGCACAGCGCTCCTGATGCGTTGGGGATCGTGCGGGAAGTTATCTCGATTCTCACTCCACTTGCCAGTGAGTCCAACGTCACCTTCGAGGTTATAGCTGAATCCGAAATACAGGATACAACCGTGGCCGCCGACCACTCAAGGCTTGAGCGGGTGGTGTTTAACCTAATCGATAATGCCCTTCGTTTTGCACCTTCTGGCAGCACCGTACGAATCAGCGCACACACCGTAGACGGCGGAGTAACAATACGGGTTCAAGACTCCGGGCCTGGTGTTGAACCGGCTCTCAAGCCTCACTTATTCGAGCGATACAGCCAGGGAGCATCTGGCGCTGGAAAGGCGGGCCTGGGTCTGTATTTCTGTCAGATTACACTGGGTGACTGGGGTGGGAAAATTGGCTACGACGATGTGCCTGGTGGAGGTGCCGAGTTCTGGTTCTACATACCGCATCCCCGCTCGCTAACGTGACAAGGACGGTACCCCTGTGAGACCTGTTGCACCCTAAAATTCCGCCGACTTTCGAAATTCCCAGTGCCGTCTGTATCACCTCTCGGATTGCCTTTCGGAACTCATTAAGCACGGTATTCTCTTAGAGTCGCATGGTGCCCCAGGCCTTTCCAGGTTGAATTCCGACCACATTTCTCGCTGGCTACTACCGTGACATTGGCGTGGCCCGTTCGATTCGGGCCTCGTTTCGACGACGACGGACAGTATATTGATGGCGCGAATCGACGTGATCGGCAAGACCCTATTACCCAAAGCAACTAGATGGCACTTCGCATTTTCGTCGTTGACGATGACCCCGACTATTCCGAGCTCGTAAAGTACCAGCTTGAAAAGGCTGAATCTCCTAAGGTCTATTTGTTCGACTCGGGCGACGCCGCATTGGCTTCGATTGAACTCGATCCTGACCTAGTTTTCCTGGACGTCATGATGCCGGGAAGGGGTGGTCTCGAAACGCTTCGTGAAATCAAACGGTTGAAACCCGCCATCCCTGTGGTTATGATTTCGTCTCAATCCGTTGTGTCTGTCGCCTTAGACGCCATGCGGCTAGGAGCGTTCGACTACGTTACGAAGGGACACGACGACACAATCAAGATACTTTCGATTGCCAATCAAATCGTCGAACGAGTTGCGCTGAAACAGGAGGTCGAAGAACTTCGCACCCAACTTCCTGCACGTCGCGGGTTGCACGGAATGATCGGAGACAGTGAGGCAATGGCGCGCGTGTTTCGTACGATCAAAAAGACGTTGCGCGGGGACTTGACCGTTGCCATCATGGGAGAGTCCGGTACCGGTAAAGAACTTGTCGCCCAGGCTATTCACTACAATTCACCGCGGCGACGAGAGCCGTTTGTGCTTGTTAATTGTGCTGCCATTCCGCGGGAACTAATGGAGAGCGAGTTCTTCGGTCATGAGAAAGGTTCGTTTACCGGAGCCTATTCAAAGAAGATTGGCAAGTTCGAACAGGCACATGGCGGAACCCTTTTTCTTGATGAAATTGGTGAGTTGGACCTATCACTCCAGGCAAAGTTGTTGCGCGTTCTGCAGAACGGAGAACTACAGCGAGTGGGCGGCAACCAGACCATTACGGTAAACGTCCGAATCCTTTGCGCCACGAACCGCAATCCCAAACAGATGATTGCGGATGGTCAATTCCGTGAAGACCTCTACTACCGATTGTTCCAGTTCCCGATTCACCTCCCACCCCTACGCGACAGGTCGCAAGACATTCTGGTCCTCGCTGATCATTTCAGGTCGTCATACGTCAAGGCAAATAACGAACTTGAAGACCGTCCTTTTTCGAACGAGACCAAACGATTGATGCTTGGGTATCCCTGGCCGGGTAATGTTCGTGAACTCAAGAGTGCGGTCGAACGCTCGTTGTTGCTCTCCGACACGGCTGAGATTATTCCTGCGGATCTAATGCTGAGTCCGTCTAGCGCCGAGCTTGAATCACGTCCCAATGCCAAGACCAACGAAACAGGACCACAGAACCCAGGCACTACCGACTCACCCACCGCTCCCGCCTTCGCAATTCAATCGGCAACTTCACCCGACGACATCATCCCCTTGGACGACATTAAGGCACTTGCAGTCAAGCAAGCATATAACCTTTGTGATGGCAACATCAACCAAACCGCGACGCGGCTTGGAATCACACGTTCAACTGTATATCGGCTGATGCGAAAATTTGGGCTGGAGGAGTAGCGACAGCCTGCCGTTGTTGGTTGCCAAATTGAAACGGGCAGGAAACCCGTCTCGTCACCTCACCGACAAAACGATTACCCAAGCCGAACACTCTTGCGTCGTCCCGATACGAGCCGGCCTCGGCCCCTTCCTCTTCTGGTTGCAAACCGATTTACCTCTCCTGATTCAAGGGCCCGAACACATCATGGCGAAAATTTCGAGCCATCCGAAAAGCCTGCCGTCTTGACCTGCATATTTTCCGGCCGATACTTGAAGACAGAATTGTTCGACTATTGAAAACGATTATTACGACGCTTTAAATGCTCCCTTCGCCTGAACCCGATCGTGGTTTAGTTAGGGTTTCTGATTCTGGTCAAGATCTTTCCGTTCCAAATGGTTTACGGCCGCAGGCCGTTGCTACTAACCATCAAGCTGGAGTTCTCGTTGAAGATGAGAACGACCGGATCGTCGCGGCCAATCGAAACCTTACTGAACTCAATGACCTGTCGCTCGATGCAGAGATTCTTGCAGGAGCTGACAGCCGAACCGTATCAACGCTCCGCTTACGACAACTTGAGGCAACGGGATCGGTATCTGAATCCCGTACGGATCATGTCACGCTAAAAGCAGACGGTTCCGTCCATCGCGTACCTTACGCAAGAATCCAATACATCGAGGCACAAGGCGACTATCTGTCTGTGAAAACAGACGATCGGAGTTACTTTGTCCATGGAACAATGAAGGCGATGCACGCATCCCTTCCGACCCATGAGTTTATCCGCATCCATCGGTCTTACGTTGTTCGACGAGACCGTATCGAGCGCATCCGGGCAACGTCTCTCGAGGTCGCTGGATCAAAGTTACCAGTAGGCGTTACCTACAAGTCGGCAGTTCGGCTGTCACTCAATCCGCCACGTCTTCAAAGGATTGCCGGATAAACGGCGCTGTTGGCAATACG
Source organism: uncultured bacterium (assembly GCA_965363925.1). Classification (GTDB taxonomy): domain Bacteria; phylum Bacteroidota; class Rhodothermia; order Rhodothermales; family JABDKH01; genus JAGQWL01. The sequence continues at coordinate 6,669 of CBDTVC010000137.1, forward strand.
CGACCCGAGTCCCGATCGACGCACAAATAGGGCGGGACCGTACGGCGGCCGGACTAAGGCTCTCGCCCAACAGCGTGCAACAAACCCTATAAAAACAAACAAGGGCGCAGGGTATCTTTCGACACCCCACACCCTGCTTTCGTCGGCTGACGGCTTATACTGCCAACCTGATTTGTGCTAAGTTTGTTAGTGGCCTGCGGCCCACGCCAGCGAACGCTTCCAGATCTCTAGTCCATCGTGCGTCAATCGTGAAAATGCGCTGCCTTCCGGTAACATCGACCGACTTGCCGAAGCCTGAAGTTCTTAGGTGTTGTGGGCGGACGTACGCGAATTTGCATTGAACGGCAGACCGTGCACAAGACCTGTTGCAGTTATCGGACAACCGGAGCCCTTGACTTAAACCCGGTTCCGACCGACGATTACGGCGAAACCCTGCCGGCCAATTTGAGTCTTGCAGCTTGCTCCTTCAAG